>DASVBA010000785.1:0-3766 GCA_036376095.1 Chryseolinea sp. | reverse complement strand
GAGGTGCAACGAAGATCCTATTTCTTCACGGCTGGCAGAGTCACACTTACCGGTGGAAGCGTTACATCGACTCGTTCGATAAGGATGAATATACTATACATGCTCTGGATGCGCCGGGTCACGGATTATCCGGAGGAAACCAATTGAGCGTTCCGTTGTATAGCGAAGTCATCAGTAACTATGTTGACCAACTGGGCGACGTCGATGCCCTGGTTTGTCACTCGATAGGAGGCTTTTCCGCATTATACGCTTTTTATAAAAGGAGCGAACCTGTATCTCCAATGTTGATCCTTCTGGCGCCCCCCGGAGAAGCCGGAGAATTCTTCAATTTTTATAAAAATGCGTTAGGCCTTTCAACGCGATCCGAACAGCTTATCAAAAACCGCTTTAAGGACGTGTTCGGACAGGCTCCCGATTATTTTTCGGCCCCATACTTTGCCTCATCAGTGAAGGCCAATGGATTGATAATTCACGATGAAGAGGATAAAGAAACATCTGTCGAGCACGCCAGAAGGATCAATGCAAACTGGAAAGATTCTGAGTTGCAAATCACTAAAGGGCTAGGTCACAATCTCAGATCAGACGACGTGGTGAACTCCGTCATCGAATTTGTCAGCGCAGGCAGGCAACGAGTCTACAATCAAAATCAATTAATAAATCAAGCTTAAATTCTTATGAAACCTCTCGTAATTTTATTTCTAGCGTTCGTATCCCTGGCTGGCTACTCGCAGACACAAGCACCAAAAAAAGAATTTGCCATCGTTCTTTCTCAGGACAATGTTGAGATCTCCGGAAGTGAAAGCAAAGAAGTTGTGATCAAACTACTTCGTTCAAAAGCTTATCTAAAAAGTTCGGCTGTCATGGGATTGTCCTCAGCGTTGCCGAAGGGAATTGAAGTCACATTCTCGCCCGAAAAAGGAAACTTTGAAAGCACGACGGTGATCATAAAGGCGTCCGAAGCTGTTGCCCCCGGGCGGTACTCTCTTATCGTTAACGCGACGCTCAACGGCAAGACAAAAGGCTCGATCATTAAACTAAACGTGGCTGAAAAAGTCATCGTGAGTGACGGAAAGCAATAGAAGCTTTGTTCGCTGGCCAGCGGTTTGTCATCGATCACTCTGTTGTCGATGAACAATCTCAACCTCGATACTGGCAGGATTCCAAATCCGATAAGTCCGTATTTTTATCTATACGGAAAATAATCTGATTTCTATTCCTTACTTTCAATCAGTAAAACTCTGTCAACTCGTATGCATCGACGGTTCCATCCTGTTCCATTTTTGATCGTCCTTCTGGTAACATCCCTCTTGTCAATGAATGAACCCCCGGCATTTAGGGTGATGGTGATCTTATCGCGGGCGGCCGACCACATTAAAATGATGACCAGCGCGCGTCCCTTCCTTGAAAAAATGGCGCAGGAAAATAATTTTGTGGTTGATATAACGGATGACACCAGTAAACTGAATGATAACAACCTCGCCAATTACCAGGTAGTCATGCAACTTCAGCAAGCGCCGTTTGATATGTCAAAGGATCAGCAGGACGCTTTGCAGCGATTCGTTACGCAGGGCAAAGGTTGGGTCGGGATACACGCCGCCGGGCTAACTGGCCGTGATTTCGTTGCACCTTCGAAGCGTTACTGGCAATGGTTCGAGGACTTCATGGGCGGCGTAATCTATTCCCCGCATCCGGCATTTCAAAAGGGGACGGTTGTTGTTGAAGATCGCAATCATCCGGTTACAAAAAACCTTCCGTCACGATTCGAAGTCTCCGATGAGTGGTACGAGTTTAACAAAAGCCCAAGGCCCAATGTACATGTTCTCGCCACTGCGGATGAGTCGACCTACAAACAAAATAAACCCATGGGTGACCATCCGATTATTTGGACAAATCCCAACTACCGGCGGATGATCTACATTGGAATCGGGCACGACGCATCACTTTGCCAGGACGATAACTTTTTCAAATTAGTCCGCGATGCCGTTCTATGGGCGGCGGAAAAGAAATGAGGAATGAACCAATCCGTTGGCCGCCGGAGCTCCTTCAGCGTGAAGTGGAAGGAATTTGGTTTTTAGTTTCTGGCGTAGATTTGAATGTCTTTTATCAGGTTCTTGCCGAAAGCAAACGAAAGACCTTTGTCGACGAAGGACCTATCGGGTTGGCTTGGAAAAAAGGAAACCACGTTTGGTACATTTAATCCCCACGAGCCGGAAGGCTGCAGTTGGCCGGGCGTGATTACAACCATATGTCCAATTCCTGACGAATTGGTATAAACGGCGACCACGGCTTTCCCTGAATTAGCTAAGTCCTGCGCTGTCGCAAGTGTTTTTTGTTCATAGGTTGGTCCTATCAACTTCCACTTATCACTCTCCTTAAGAAATAAAGATATTTCGCTTGCTGTCATGTAACGACCTGACTTGGCTGAATAGAAGTCATTGACCTTATAGATCTTTTTTACGGATTCACCCATGAACTGTATGCATTCTGACTTGCCTGCGGAAGAATTTTGGCAATTAAAAAATTGTTGCAGCGACGAATTCAATTCGGTTTTCCAGGTGGGATTGATTCCCTGTCCATTGCAAACTGATGCGATTAAGGTCAGTAACAAAAAGGAATATTTTTGGCGAGGTCCGGCTATCATGATGTACGCTGTTTTTTGCCGGAAATTTAATAGGTATGTTCCGTTATTGCTGCACAGGAAAAATCCAATTACGGGGTAATAACTATTCGTGTAAGGTATTGGCTAATTGGGTGGGAAAAGGTATAGGGGTATAGGGTATAGGGTGTAATTATGATAATGATTAAGTGGCTTGTTGCTAATCGAATTGGATCGATTTAAGATTAATGATCTCATCGTTAGGCTTATCCTTTTTGATCACGAAGAAGTAAACATCGTGTCTTCCCGAGACAGGAACGGAGATGTTGCCTGTTACGGTGGATGTTTTGTCCCACGCACCGGTAGCGGTATATGACGCAAGTGAAATCACGGGGCCTGCCTGCGAGTCAATCCTTACCTCGATTTCA
This sequence comes from Chryseolinea sp., assembly GCA_036376095.1. Taxonomy (GTDB): domain Bacteria; phylum Bacteroidota; class Bacteroidia; order Cytophagales; family Cyclobacteriaceae; genus Chryseolinea. Next base: position 742 of record DASVBA010000785.1, on the reverse strand, counting down.
CCGTCCCTGTTTTTGGACGCGTATTCGTAGGTGAACTTCTTGATGCCGTTCATATCAATGTTTCTTAAAAGCACGAATGCTTTATGATCACCACTGCTAAGGCTGTTGCCGAACCGTCTGAAGCCCTTATGTTCATCGGCAAAAACTGTTCTCACTTTTGAGTTCCTGAGCGTCACGGTTTCTGTTTGAGTTATCGGCGCAATGTTATTGGCTCCATGATCCGTGTACGATGCAGTGAGCGTGTATAGACCCCGTGGTTCGTCGTCCTTATGATCTGCTAATGTGAGCGTGCCTTGCGTCGGTAATATCCTCGTTTTTTTTGCGTCAGCGAGCGATAGTATGTAGATGACCATTTCATTTGCATCCTGCACCGAGATCTGCGGATGGGCTGCCATTACGTGTTCAGTGCCCCAGTTTCCGCCACCACCGGCGATTATTTTCCTGGCCAGCATTGAGGTAGCGCCAGGTTGACCTTTGTACTTTTGCGCCACAGCGTTATACGACGGTCCCACAGAAATTTTATCGAGGGTATGACAGGCCTTGCAATCGCTGTTGGCAATCAGCGTGTATCCCAGGGGCAGAGCTGCACTTGAGGCGCCAGGTTTCGCAGTATAGTCGAACGTAACTTTAACCTCATCCTGATTTATCTTACCGTCCTCCTTATCGGCTACCTGCGCAGAATATTTGAATGGTTTATTGTTCCAAAAAAAAGATTTATTGTTGGCTGTGACGATATTCACCT
>DASVBA010000825.1:0-3884 GCA_036376095.1 Chryseolinea sp. | reverse complement strand
TAAGAAACCTCCGTCGGAGGTGGATGTGACACCCCTAAGCATATCCATACCAATCCCTCCAAGCGTTTTATCCCATTCGATGGAAGCCTGACCCGTAGCTTTTCCTTTTACCTTAAAGGCGACTGTGAGCGCATTACCTTTTTCCGAACCAAAGTACGGCGTTGCTGTTAACGAATAGTCGCCCAGCAACAGCTCTCGGCCGATAAAATTGCCTTGGGGACTATCTCCAAACAGCGCATAGGGGGGATCGTTGTCAATTTGTTCATGTGCAATAGGACCGATTAGGTTAAACTCCACCCGGTCAATCATTCCAGGTGATGTGTTGGCAAGAACACTGAATGTTCTTCCTTCAAATGCTGTCTGTTGGATGATCAGACCGTCTTGTAATTCAGCTACGGTTTCATCCTTGTCGGCATCCATAAGTGTAAAACTTTCAACAGCAATTTTCTTTTCACCCGGGATTTTGACACTCACCGCAGTAGAGATTGTCTGAGCACCTGCGGGGTCTGTCAACTTAAGCCTGACCAAATAATTGCCCGGATTTTCATACTGATATTGTACCGTCTTATTCGTACTGGGTTCTATATCATACAGCCCATCATTATCTACATCCCATGATGCCATCAGGGATGACTGATCGTGGTCCACATCGTATGACAGTGTGGCGTTGAACACAATTGGCTGGTTGAAGCCCGGTACCGGCGGATCAATTCTTATGAATGGAACTGGTGCCTGGTTATTTCCCGCTGGCACATTGAATTGCACACCGGCATAGGTGGTGTTGCCCTGTTTATCGAACACGGCAATCGCATAGGTGTTATAATCGCCTTGCGCGAAATAGGGAACTGCAAATACAGTATCCGCCTCAATGCCTTGCAAGGGGATTTCAGCTATCAAATCTCCTTTGTCCGTCAGATACGCGAAACTAAGCGAATCCTCGTCCGAAGCTTCAAAGGAAATGTGCACAAGGCCCTGCTGTGGAATAACAGATGCTGGATTAGCATGGTACACGGTTGGCCCCGGTGTTGCCATTTTGTTCCGGTTAAAATAATGGCTCACATTCAATATCAACGCGGAAGCATATTCCAGTCTGGTGTAATCCTGCGAATATCGCTCTGGGAAAAGATACCCTCGGGTGCCGCGTAAGCCATTGCCCATTAAGTTGCCATGAAAGTTGTTATCGTTCCGGAAGTCGTGGGGCAGACCGAAAGCATGAGCCGTCTCATGCCATAAAGCGCCTAGCCATGACGATGCTAATGAACTAAACGTGCTACCCTCAAACCAGTTGAATGTCACATCTTGTTTCATCGGATAAGGCCCGAGCTCGTTTAGCACTTTTCCATCGTAGGAAGTATCGTCCGTTATCATCCCCGGACGAAACAAAGGCAAGGCATTACTGCCGATCATTGACAATCCCGGAGCGTTAGCTGTGCCACCTGTACCGGCTGCTATTCCTCCCGATACAGTTCCATTAGGCAACATCAAATGAGCTTCAGGAATTACCACCCATACTTCGCCGGCAGTCCATAGAGAAATACCGGCTTTAGTTGCTGCTTGTATTGTTCTCCTCCATACATCGTCTCGCAAATAGTCATCTGTTTCCGCCACCTTTACCACATGAATCAGTGGTGTTACGCCATCGGCTTCCGTTTCAAAGAAGAAGGTCTTGGGTCCAAAGCCGTTCTGCTCCATTTGTTCTCTAAAGACCTTTTGCCCGCTTTTAATGGCATGTTGCAAATTTGCCACACCATTAGGTTGGGGTGTTCGGTTGGAAGGAATCACATAGGCCACCCGTAGCATTGGACTTGTGACAGCTGCTTTTATAGCAAAGGCCGTCTGCTGAGGAGGTTGAATGTGACACGAGTCGTACGATGACAAGAGAACGGATGACTTCTGGGAAAAAGAAGCAATTAACACGTTGGTTAAAAGAATGCCCGTTAGCAGCATTTTCTTTTGAAGTACGAATCGGCATACATTGCCAAAAGCACTTTTAAAAATGCGCTTTCTTGTGTGGATGATAGGATTCATAACGATGGTATTTTGTTGTTGCTAAATGGATAGGCTACCACCTGTTGCCGGCGGTTCGAATCCAATTAATACGTAGTAGCTTTGGATAATCCCGAATCATAAGACGATCAGGAAGCGTTCGTGACGAGGCGAGGGGACCAAGGTTAGTAATACCACTACGGGAAATTGTCTGTTCTTCATGAACATCGCTACCGACGAGAGCGTCAACCTCAGCTTGAGTAGACAACGTGGTTGATGGGCACACTTGAGCAGCATTTGGCTGACGACAGGTTACTGCGAAAAAAGTGATCACAAAGAGGATCGAGAGGGTGGCAATTTTTTTCATGGAAACTTTTTTAATTTCCAGCAGTGCAATATTCGTGGTCTGATTTTCTTCTTATGCGTGAATATTCCTGTGAAATTGCGTTGATCAAATCACTATACCTATGAGGTTCCTCAGCCGCGTTTATAAGGTTTATCACGCTTAGGCGGGTAGAACGATGAGAAACGTCATAGTTTGTTTGAGACATCCTTATTACATTGATTTTATCCACGAATGCTCGATCTTCTCAGAATGCGGGCTGCCCTTGAAATGTGTGTGATGAAATGATGCTTTTTGGGAATTTGAAAGCAAAATGGTGTTATCGACCTCAGCGTTGCCTGGGCAATTCCATTGTTGAATCTTGACAAACAGAAGGGAATTGAACAGACTCCGGCAATCTTTGCATGGAAACCAGCTATGACAGGCATTGCGTCCAGATGGGAACCTTAACGGTGTTAACAATATTTTCCGCAATGCTGCCGACGAAGAAGTGAGCCAGTCCTTTCCAGGCGTGTGTTCCCATTGCGATCATGTCTGCATCGATTTCCTTTGCGAATCGGGTTATTCCGCCTTCGATAGAGTAATCCGAGCGCACGTTTACAGTGTAGTTGCTGAATTGTGCCTGCGTGGCAAACTGCGTCAGCTGACTGTTTGAATCCGGATCACTTTGAAAAAACAACGGTGTGTTCACATAAACAAGGTGGAGCCTGGCCTGAAAGAAACTTTGGAGGTCCTTCACTTTTTGAATAAGGTGTTCATTGGTCTGATCGGGAAATACCGCAAGCACGATGTTCTTTATCTGCACGGGAGCTTCGCGGATTGCAATCACAGGAACGGGAGAGGTGCGCACTACTTTTACTGTATTTGATCCGAAGGAGGTATTTCCTTCTCCATGCGTACCCATGACAACCAGGTCTATGCTGTTAGCCTTGATGTAGTTTTCAATTTCTGATGCCAGTGAGCTCAAAACGTGTCGGAATTTGATCCGCATCGTCATAGGAGCATGTTTCTCCCACATCGTTTGAAATTTCTGATTCGCCTCTTTTTCCATTTCCTTCAGAAAGTTCGCATTGAAAACATAAGAGTTAGACACTGCAGAGCTGCCTCTTAAGAATGTAATATCGATCACATATAAAACATGAATCTCACCCTCGTTTTGGCTGGCGATCTTGACTGCAAATTTGAATGCTTCTTCTGCCGGCCTGGAAAAATCACAAGGTACAAGAAGGTTTTTCATTTCCTTTTTTGTGCAAAGTAGAGTCAGACGCGAAAGACAAGTATGACGATTGTTCTACATTAGAATGATAAACATCATAAAAGATCTATTTTGATCTGGTGTGGAAAAATACCTGATTGGTGATTTATTGCAGGGACAGCGCATGACGAGCAGGCGGAGTTTAGTTTTTTTTTGAAAAATGGTGGTTTAATGCAAACACTCAATAAGTCAATGTGGTCAATAATCAATATTCAAGTAGTGTTTGCTATCGAACGAAGGACGGAGATAACGGGGGACGAAGCTGTTTGATCTCCTGGTTGCGAGGTTTGGAGAGACGCG
>DASVBA010000824.1:0-3645 GCA_036376095.1 Chryseolinea sp. | reverse complement strand
GGTATCCGAAATACCGGAACTAAATTTTAATCCATTTCAACCCAATAGACTGAATATCTTTTTGAAGGTTGCATGACTTAAGACACGCTTCGAGCGAATAAAAGGTAAACTACCCTAGTTACCAGGGTACCGATCAGTAATTCAATTAATTATCTTCGTGCAATAACCCCAACCCCAATGAAAAAATTGTTTTTTCTTTTCTTACTATGGGCCGTGCTGGTGGCGTGTGCTGCACCGAACTCAGAGCAGAATGCTACAGTCGAGACTCAAAGTGTTGAATCCCCCAAAAATGTTTTACTTCATCAGCTGAAGACCACTCATTCTGAAAAAGAGTGGTTTGTTCCCATCAACGCTGCCCTCGAAGGAATGACCGCAAAGCAGGCGATGTGGAATGATAGCAGCGGGAATCATTCCGTGGGACAGTTAGCCCACCATTTGTTGTTCTGGAACAAACGGCAGCTGGCAAAGATCAACGGTCAGCCTGAAGGCGAATTCTCTGGCAACAATGACGAAACGTTCACGAATTTTAGCGAAGCGGAGTGGTCACAGGTAGTTATGGAACTTGATAGTGTCCTTACAGCATTTGAAAACGCTGTCCAAAACGCGGATGAAACTAAACTAAAGGAATGGTACCCAACGATAGCCAATATCAGCGCCCATAATGCTTATCACACAGGGCAGATCATTTTTGTCCGGAAGCTTCAAGGTTCGTGGGATCCGGAAAAAGGAGTGAAATAATCCGAAAAAGATGAACTGGCGGTGCAACCCCCTGGTGGCTACAACGGTCTTATGGCAGTCAGAACCGTAACGGGTACCGACAATGTCCGTTATCGTTCAGATAAAAAATGAATACGGACATTAGTTGCAAAAGATCGTGCTATACGCGCTGTATTAGCCCTGGCACAAGTATTGGAAGTCACAACCTAAAACACACATACTCATGCAAAAGCTAGCAATCATGTTGTTCGCACTGGTAGTCACAGTTGCCGTGCAGGCTCAGTCGGACAAGGAGCCATACCTCACAAAATCACTTTCAAAAGAAGCTATTAAGGATGTCTACGCAAGGACTTCGGGAGGAGGAATAACAGTCACCGGAGTGCCCGATAATGAGGCAAGGATTGAAGTGTACATCAAAGGCAACAATGGGGCAGATCTCTCTAAGGATGAGATCAAGCGCCGCCTGGATGAGGATTACGAACTAGATGTCAACGCTTCGGGAGGTAAACTTAACGCGATTGCAAAGTCGAAAACTTTCAACTTGAATTGGAAACGTGCCTTAAGCATCTCATTCAAGGTGTATGTTCCGAAGAATGTTTCTACTGATCTCAACACCAGTGGCGGCGGGATCACATTGTCGAACCTTGCCGGCAACCAAAACTTTTCGACAAGCGGTGGAGGTCTTAACCTTGACAAACTGAGCGGAAGAATTAACGGCAAGACGTCGGGTGGAAGCATTAAGCTCCGCGACTCGAGAGACGATATAGATCTTTCCACCAGCGGCGGAAGTATCGATGCCGACAATTGTGGCGGTAACATCGAGCTTTCTACATCCGGTGGTTCGATCAGTCTCACGAGTTTAAAAGGAACGGTTTACGCAAAGACCAGCGGTGGGACAATTCGTGGAACGGGGATCAACGGTTCGCTGGAAGCTCATACGTCGGGTGGAAGTGTGAACCTGAAGCAAATATCTGGTAGTGTTGATGCATCGACCAGCGGAGGCAGCATGGATCTTGAAATCGATCAGATCGACAAGTTTGTCACGGCGTCAAATTCTGGTGGCAATATTCATTTGACGCTTCCCGCCAATAAAGGCCTTGATCTTAGATTACATGCTGAAAGAATAAGAGTCGAATCTCTCTCCAATTTTAGCGGCAATCAGGATGATCACAACCTTAATGGAAAAATGAACGGTGGTGGTGCAGAGGTAAATGTTAAAACCAGCGGCAGCATTACTCTTGCATTCAATTAATAACCCCCCAGCCCCCTCCAAGGGAGAATGGTGTGAGTGTGGGTTAGTGCATGATTTACCGCAAAGGCGCCAAGTCGCAAAGGAATCGCAAAGAAGCAACTTACTCTTAGCGTAACCTTAGCGTCGTTGCGTCTTGGCGGTGAAAAGTCGGGGCACACATCATCAATCGACCCGCTGATCACACCTCATTGTTTTTGATCCGGAACAGAAAATCCATCTCATCAAAAAACACCGGATTTTCTTTCAGTACCTCCAGCTCAAAATTGTGTTCCTTCGCTATGCCTTCGATTGTATTTACATCAGCGCCTTTGGTAAGTACCATGATGACTTCAGAATCAGAATGAATGTAGCCATTCAATGAGGAGAATAATTTCCGGAAGTATTCAAAATTCTCGCCGCAAAACCAGGCAAGGTCTTGTTCACTTTCGGGGTTCCGCGCATAGTACGGTGGATTTATTACGATCCAGTCAAATTGCGTTTTGTCGATGCCATCGAAAAGATCGGCATAAACGATCTTCAGGAATACGTTATTGAGGTTGGCATTATATTTTGTGTTCTCCAGTGCCTTCAGACTAAGGTCGGATGAGGTGACGTCGCCTCCTGCTTTGGCGGCGACGATCGACACAATACCACTTCCGCACCCTAGTTCAAGAAATGATTTTCCCGCAAGGTCCCTCCCGGTCAAATATCCAAGTATGAACTTGGTGCTGTGAAAAAATCCTGGATGAAATACACCCGGGAAAATGCGGGTAGTTATGCCGTTATAAACAAACTTTCTTTCCTTCCTGAGATACCACCGGACAAAGGGAACCAGAATCGGAGAAACAATACGTTTGAGAATTTTCCGCATGCCTTATTCCATCACAAATCCTTCAATCTCCGGTTGACGATACCGCCACAGCCGTTGCATTATTTTTAACTCGTAGGGAAATTTGAAAAGATTTTGACGATACCTGAACGCAGAGAGCGTCCGCATGATATTGCGCTTAAGTGGGCTAAGCCTGAAATCCGAAACAGTTGGATATTGTGCATTCAACACCGTTTCAAACCCAAGAATCTTTTCAACCATTTCCGCCGTCAGCCATGGCGTTAGCGGATTCTTCCTGAGATCAAAGTTCTGCCAGACGGGATCAAGCCAGTCTTCCAGTTTGTCAGGGAACATAAAACCGCTTGCTGTTACCTGCTTGTAAAGCTCAGACCCCTCAGTGGCGACAGGACTATAAACATAAATGATGATCTCGGTGTCTGGATTTATTTCCTTGATCTGTTTGATATAAGCAATGTCACGGTCGATCTGTTGCATCACCTTTTCAGGCGTTTCAGCCGGAAAGCCGAGCACGAAAGAGTATTCAGGGATGATCCCAAACTTTTTCATTCGGCCTGCAAACTTTTTCATTTGTGCCGTGGTCTGTGTTCCACCCTTGTCCATCTGCTTTAACAATTCATCGTTGCTGGTCTCCGCACCAAAAAAGATCATACTACAACCAGCCTCTCTCATCAGAGCCAGTGAACCGTCACTGTATTTATCGATCGTATCGATCCGCCCTTCTCCCCACCACCTGATCTTTTCGTCCTTGATGAGCCTCGAGAACTCAACCGTTCTTTTTTCGCTCACAAAAAAGTTGTTGTCATGGAATTCGACCGCGTCGGCTCCAAAGTTGTCGATCAGATATTTA
>DASVBA010000814.1:0-10421 GCA_036376095.1 Chryseolinea sp. | reverse complement strand
TGTATTCTGAATAAATGAACGCAGCATTGCCAAAGAGAACTCCGCTCCATTTGTTCTGACTTGCGTGTGTCATTCCGATTAAGTCCGCCTCGGCGTAAGCTTCCACACCCTGTATGATCGCCTGTCCGATGTTCGTTCTGTTTCTGAGTACCCTGTTATTCTCATCGTAAAATTGGATCTCGCCGATACGGTTGTCGTAGTTCATGTAAAAGGCGCTTACATCAAAATTGTACATCACCGTTTGATCAGACCGTATGCCAATATCGAAAGAATAGCCTTTCTCATCTTCAAGATCCGGATCGATCACAGAGGATGGATTGGAGATCCGCATATCACTGAACGTAATTGACCGGTAGTTTTGTGACAGGTTTGAATACAGCTCAAGGCGTCCCGTCGGTTTGTAGCTGATTCCCATGCCGGCCAGAAGGAATTGCCGGTTGCTGTTCCTTTCCTCCTCGTAGCGGGTTATATCGATGATGTTTCCTGCAAGGTCCTTATAAATTGTACCGTAATACCCTTCAGCGGTAGTATTAATGTATTCAAATCGTATGCCCGGCGTGAGAGAAAGCTTTTCATGAACATAAAAAATATCTTCAACAAAACCGGAAACGTTACGGTTAGGAAAACGATAATCATAAGTGACAAGCTCTTCAGGATTTATATATTCGAAGTTCGGATCGCTTCCGGTGCTTCCCAAACCCTGGGTGCTGTGATTGAAGCCATTGTAGAAACGACTTCCCACAAGTAAAACCGATTGGATGTTTCCAATGGTGTACCTCTTCAAAAAACGAGCTTCCGCACCCCAATTATTGAAGTCGCCTTTGATAAGGTCACGCTCGCTGTTGTCATCGATGGTAGCTACGCGATTGGGACGGAACCCAACGGAGTAACGATACGCTGAAAGGTGAAATACCCGGAGGTTGAATTCACTCGACGCTGAGAACTTGTGATCAAAGTGGAGAGCGAATAAATTCCAGTTCACCTTAAACCAATTGCGGGCCCTGTTTGTCTGCCTTGGATTTTCATTGAACATTTCGTCCGTCAATCCTCCGGGTTGTTGAGCTAAATATCCCATCTGGGTAAAGTCGAAACCAACTTTGGTGTTGGGTGTGATAGCGTAATTTATGTTGGAGTAGAATGTGTGATTTTCAAAATCGGAATTTTCGCGCCAGCCTTCACCCCTCTTGTATTGGAAGAAAGCATAATAACTCAATTTATTGGTCGTGCCACTCAGGCTCGTAAAAGAATTATAAAATCCAAATGAACCTACCGACTGCCTTGCCAACAGTTCCAACTTTCTATCGGCGACAGGTTTCTTCATGTTGAAGTTGATGAGTCCGCCAAACTGTGTCCCATATTGAAGTGAAGCGGCGCCTCTTACGATTTGGATCCGCCCAATGCCTTCAACAGGTGGAGTGTAGTAGCTCTCAGGATAGCCCAACGCATCAGCGCTGATATCGTATCCGTTTTGACGTGCATTAAAGTTGGAGGTTCGGTTAGGATCCAGTCCCCTGCCACCGATGCTAAGTTGAAGACCAGCACCATCATTTTCATAGATATTAAGACCGGCGACACGCGAATAAACTTGTCGGGCATTGTTTGTGGCGATGTTTGCGACCAATTGCTCAGGAATGATCACCTCCGACTTTTTACCTTCATAGATACCGACGCTCTCCACAGCCCTCATCCTGGTAAATCCGAAGGCCGGTTGTTCATCAGTAATCACCACCTCATTCAGGACTTGCACGCGAGGCGCCAGTGCTACGTTAACATATTGATCGCCATTCGAAATAGTCACTTCAACTTTACTGTATTGAAAATCTTCTGACGTAAAGTGTAAGGTGTGTTTTCCGTTAGGCAGATCCGAAAACAAGAACCTGCCCCTGCTGTCGGTAACGGATGTGAACTTACCCTCGTTCAGAAATACAACACAATCCTTTATGGCGCTACTATCTGCGTTTGAATCGACGGCACCTGATAACCTGTACTGGGCCTGTGCCGAAACGTATAGGATGACTAGTAAGACAGTATTATAAACCTTTAATCTCATCGTTGAAAGTGAGTACAAATGGTTTATGACTAAATGAATCCTTTTGTTTTGTAAGATCGGTATAGGGATCTATTAGCGGTTTTCCTAAACGTCCGTTAAGCGTCACATAAGAATCGACATAAACTTCGGGTGACTGAAAACCTTCTTTCGCAAAGTGTTCCCGAAGTATGTGTGCATATTGCACGATCATGTCGGGTTGTGTTGACATCATCTTTTCTTGCAGGGGGGTGAGAACTTCTGTGTTGTCGACTACCAGCGGCCTGCCATCTGAATCCTTCACCGTAAACTGTGCGTGTCCGGCTTTTTCCATCAGCATGACACGCCACGAGAAACGATAGCCTTCTTCCGTCCAGAATAGCTCTCCCGGATACAACCAATAGCGGAATGGAAGGGCAAGCTGAATCAGGAAATAAAGACAGAACATCGGAACTACGATCATTGAAGCCCACCGCGAATAACTGTACCGTTGACCTGGGTGAAGAAAATCGTTGGAAACACGGATCCATGTACCGACTTTATCAATCACACGCTGGTGCCATTCCGGTGAAAAGAAAATTAACGCTGTTGCGATCATGATATAAGGAAACATTCCGATGGGAAACAGGATGGCCGTTAAGATATGGAACACAATAACGGCTGTAAATGCAAAATGCCGGGTTGAGTTGTAGAACAGCAGGAACGGAATACTCAGATCGTATAAGCACCCTGTCCAGCTAAAGGCATAGGCTACCCACTGGTGATTGAAGAAAGTTCCGATAATCGGAATGTCATTTTTAGCAGGAAGCCAGATCCGTAAAGGCAAAGCCTCCAAAAGCCAATCGCTATTTACTTTTGCAAGACCGGCGAAAACATAAACAAAACAAACGAACAATTTGATAGCGTCTATATTCCAGCGTGGGATGGCATCGGCTCGCAGATGTTTGCTCCTCCATGAATCTACGGAAAAATAGACATGAGCTGGCAGGAATATCATCATCAGACTTACCATGCTGATGAAATAGTAATGATTTAAGTAAGTGCTCTTGTCCATCAGCTCGATGTAGGTGAAGCTTACGAACAGTGCGATGCTGGCAACGCGGTAAAACAATCCAAAGGCCACTAACAATGCTGAAACGGCGCAAACCGCGAACAGGATATAGGTGTACTCATTTAGGGGTTTGATAAATTCAAATCCATAAAAAGAAAAAAAATACTTTGGTTTTATGTAGAGATCATAGATCCATCCCTTTGCCCAGAATCTGATAATACTTCCAAAGATCAGCAGACCGAATAAGATCCTGAATACGGCTAACGGTGCGGCTGAAGTTGATTTTTGAAAGTAATTTTTCATCGATCACTTTAAATAGTTGAGCTAGTCTCCGTCGTTGTCGGTATAGGTGATCGTTATACTCATAGCGGAAGTCATATCAACTTTCAATAGACGGATTGCATTCTGCATTTCTGCGTACACATCTTTCATCGCTTCATTATTGGTCTGAATCTCCTGATAGAAATTCTGTGACAACACGTTGAGTTTTGAATCGACGGTCGTGAATTGATCATTGATAATGTCGGACAGTAGAGTGCCAGTGGCGGAATCCTTCGCTCCCAACGCGTCCAGGTAACTTTTGAACGATGGACCTTCGGCTTCCGTGGTGACATTTACACCATTAAAAAATCCCACGGTCGCTTCTTGCGCGTTCACTGCAAGGACTTTGGAAATATCTTTCTTGTAATACGCTTCAACCTTATCCGGATAAGGCGTTCCGGCAACTCCGCCGATAATTCCTGCAGGTATTCCAAATTTCCCCGAGCGAATGTAGCGCTCATAGTTCAGCACGTAGGCATTCACCACAATTCCCATTGAAGACCCGATATCCAAGCCTGTTTTGCTAATAAATGTGTCTCTATAAGAAGTGTTCCACTCGGTGATCACATTGCTGATAAGCGTGTTCATGCGTCCCACGAGCTTTTCCAAATAGGCAATACTTTCGGCGGCATCTTCACCCGTTGTGTAATGAGCTACAATGTCTGCGTCATTTGCCGAGATACCGTTGATAAGGTAATCAAGAGCGGGAAACCCTTGCCTGGCATAGCTACTAGGAACCTCCAGGTTTGCTAACGGGTCAGCGATGTTCGCATCGATACCTGCGATGTCAGCAGGATAGATATTAAAAAAATTACGTAACGTGGAGCGGTCAGCGGGACCGAATTCAAACAACTCAACTTTCTGCCATTCGGCATAGGCATCCTGCCAGGCGGAGCGAAAAGCTAAAAGCGACTCGTTGGTTGGTGATTCCGTGAATTCATTTGACTTCGACACCATGACATCAAATTTAACTTTGAAGTTCTGATAGGATGGAATAATGATGTTGTCAGCCCAGTGCGTGAGAATCTCTTGCCTGTCCTTGCTATTGTCGGCGGGTGATGGATCGCTCCCACTTCCGCTGCATCCCCATATGCCGGCAATGATTGCAACAACAAGTATCCTTAACTGCATAGTACTTCTTTTAATAAGTAATGGATTGACAGCGGTAATTGGCTATCAATCCATAATAAAATCACCTCTTATTTTTATAGTCCGAACTTCGCCCTTATAGCGTCTGCTGCTGTATTTACTTTCGTTGCCGTCAGATCCCAAAAACCATCAGGCGACTCAATCAGGTTGGTCAGAATGGCATCAGAAAATGCCGCATCTCCACCATGGATGGTCGCAAAACGTAGGGAGTAAATAAAACCCAATCCTTCACCAATTGCATGGGCACGTGCTGCATCATCTGCGCCCGTTTTCCACTTCTCAAGATATCCTAACGCGGCTGCAGCAATGGCCTTTTCAAACTCTGTTCGTATAAATAATGCCTGGTTCTGGTACTCTGCATTATCATTGTTCACTATGGCTACCCTTCCTTTCAGGAATGCAGGATAGATCTTTGAAAAATTTGCTTTGTTATATTCCCAGATATAAGAACCAGCGCCAAATTCAGTAGTGCCCCTCACATCATTTGTTGACCCTGCCAGGTAAATCGGATTAAGTGTAAGCAGGCCGTAAGCTTCGTCCCAGTTGTGTTCGAGCTGCGTATAATTATGGTCGCCTACAACTTTGTGATTGTCTGCGCTCAGTCCTTTGTCGAGCAAAATGTTTCCGATATAGTCAAGTTGAAGTGCGCCAATGAGAGACTTCTGAATGACCTGTGCGATCTCAATGCCTTTAGCATCCACCAGGTAATTGCCCAACTTACCCGCTACCCCTTTAGAGGCGGTGGCGTTGACTGAATTACTTGCTGCATCGATCTGGTCAAACAGGCTTTCGAATTTTGCCCTAACCGCATCGGCCTCTCCTGCCGACTTGGACGACGCAACAACATCTTCAAGCTTTACATCCGAAGCATTAAGCTCCGCCCCAACGATCGAGATCGTTGAAGTTGAGATATCTGAAAATGGATTTCCTGAATTTGAGAACATACTCTTCAGCTTGGCTGCATCGATATGCGTTTTCGCCGAGACTGACGATGTCGAATAATAATTCAATGCCTGAAACATCTTATGGCGTGCGTTACCCTCCGTCAGGTCGACAGTAGAAGATCCATTTGTATCCACAAACAGCTCATTATAAGGTGTTTCAGGTGTCGCAGCAGAATAATCGATGCTCGGCCTGAGGTGGGGGATTTCGTCTTCATCACAAGATGCCAGGGCTACTACTACCAGCACCATCAAGATTTTTCCGGGGTACGAGAGTTTCATCGGTTCTGAATTAAAATGACAGGTGCAAAGATATTTATTTAGACTTATTCTAAAATAGTTGTTTAGAGAAATTCTAAACAAACACCCAAAATACCCTCTACGCGGTAGCTGATGAAAGTGAGGCTGAATTGACGGATTTTCCCATTTTTTCCCGCACCTTGTGATTATGCGACCTTTTCACTCTTCGGTAATAGCTATGCCATATGGCAAACTCACCCCACGGTCTATTTTAATGACCCTGCCAAAAACCCCAAAAAAGCCATAATGAAAGAAGAGTCAAGACACGACAATTATGTTGTCCAGGAAAGCACTATAAAGGAGCCGCCGTCATCAATTGCTCAAAGTCTGAAGTTTCTTGGGCCCGGTTTCATTCTGTCCGCCTCGATCGTGGGTTCCGGCGAACTTATAGCAACCACGACGCTGGGTGCAAGAGCAGGATTCATCGCTTTCTGGGTAATCATTGTAAGCTGTCTGGCTAAGGTCGCAGTTCAACTTGAGTTCGGTAAGTTCACCATCCTCACCGGCCAGACTGCAATGCAAGCATTCAACAAGCTTCAAGGGCCTGTGATCGGCAAAGCACGTTGGACTGTGTGGGTGGTCTTCATACTCATATTGTTAAAAATCATTCAGCTTGGAGGCATGATCGGCAGCGCTGCGATTGTATTGAATATGCTTATACCTGGTACAAGTATTACACTTTGGGTTTTTGCAATAGCATTGTCATTGGCTGTTCTTATCTACAAAGGTTTCTACGTTGTTGTAGAAAAGTCTTCTTTGTTTATGACGTTGATGTTTACAATGCTTACGCTCACGTCAGTATTCTTTCTCACGTATACACCTTATGCAATAACTTCGGCTGATCTGCTGTCCGGTCTCGGCTTTCGACTACCGCGCGAATTTGTCGCTGTCGCAATAGGTGCGTTTGGAATCACTGGCGTGGCAAGTGACGAGATTATCGCTTACAACTATTGGTGTATTGAAAAAGGTTATGCCGCATACACGGGTCCTCGTAAGGATACAAATGACTGGCGAAGAAGAGCACGGGGTTGGATAAAAGTAATGTACCTCGATGCTACCGTCGCGATGGTGATCTATACCTTGGTCACTGCTGCTTTTTACCTTTTGGGCGCAGCCGTGCTGAACGAACAAGGCATGATCCCGGAAGGGAATGAGCTTATCGAGACAGTTGCGCTGATCTACACTGAATCGCTCGGGCCTGGGATAAAAATCATTTACCTCGTAGGAGCCTTTTTTGTTTTGTACTCGAGCTTATTTGCTGCGCTGGCAGCCTGGACCCGAATGTATTCGGATATTTTTGGTCAGCTGGGTTGGATCGACTTCTTTAATCTTAGGGAAAGAAAGAAAGTCGTTGCACTATTAGCGTGGGCACTTCCCTTTATCTGGGCGACAACGTATTTGTTTGTCAATCTTCCCGTCATGATGATTCTGTCCGGCGGTGTGGTTGGATCTATAATGTTGTTCATGACCGTATTTGCAGCGTTAAATTTCAGGTATCGAAATGTACTTGAACCCTTCAGGCCCGGCATATTTTATGACATTGCCCTTTGGATCAGTATACTCTCAATAGTTGGTGTTGGCGTCTATGGTCTGTGGAGTCTGTTTTAATACAGGGACGGTTTGCTAAAAAAAGGCTTTAACCTTAACTTAGGTTGATTACCCCGTAAAGTAAAACTTATGATTAATCGAAGAAGATTTATTGAAAAAGGAATGGCAGGGTTAGCGGGACTGACGCTCAGTCAGGCGGCATTTGCAAACATTATTGTACCTCAAAAAAAGGAAAGGTTAGGAGTTGCATTGGTTGGTCTTGGCTATTATAGTACAGATCTGCTTGCTCCGGCGCTACAGCTAACTAAACACTGCAGCCTCGTAGGTATTGTTACGGGCACTCCGTCCAAGGCAGAGAAATGGAAGCAGACCTATAATATACCTGCTAAGAACATTTACAACTACCAGAATTTTGATTCTATCGCCAACAATCCAGACATCGACGTTATTTACATTGTACTTCCTCCGTCCATGCACGCGGAATACAGTATCAGGGCGGCTAAGGCCGGGAAGCATGTTTGGTGTGAAAAGCCAATGGCACCTTCCGTCGCAGAATGCAAAAGTATGATTGATGCCTGCTCGAAGAACAAGGTGAAACTGAGTATCGGGTATAGAATGCATCACGAGCCGAATACAAACAAGATCATACAATTCAGGAAAGATCTTACCTATGGGAAGGTCCTTAAGGTTGAAGCATCAGCAGGATATTTTGATCCGCGGACGGACCATTGGAAACAAAAGAAAAGTATGGGCGGTGGTGTTATGGGCGATATGGGGGTCTATCCGTTAAATGCTACTCGTTATAGCATAGGGCTCGAACCTATCGCAGTCACTGCAGTCGCTTCCACCACAAGACCGGACATTTACAAGGAGGTTGAAGAGACCATGAATTTCGAATTGGAGTTTCCGGGCGGAGCAACCGCGACCTGCGTTGCAAGTTTTGGAAAAGGCATGAACGAGCTGCAGGTAAATTGCGCTAAGGGATGGTATAAACTTTCACCCTTTCAAGCTTACAGTGGGATTGATGGGGTTACCAGTGACGGCGTGAAACTGAACGCGACTATTCAAAATCAGCAGGCACTTCAAATGGATGATGATGCGCAGGCTATCAAAAACAACTCCGCTGTGTTGGTGCCAGGCGAAGAGGGATTGAAAGATATTACTGTGGTTGAGGCTGTTTATAAATCTGCTGCTTCAAAAAGCAAGGTGAAAATCGCGTAAGGTTCACCTTATCTTTTGCGGAAGATTCCATCGTAATGGTTGCCCATGTAGGCTCCCCACCGGATTTCTGTTTTCAACGGAAGGCCGGTAGCTATACGGTTGACCTGAAGGCCTTTGAAGCTGTACGTTTTCTTGACATTCGTGCCGTGACAATAAATAATGTCCAGCAGACCGTCACTATCCAGGTCGCCGATCCATGGGGTGGATGCAATGTTGCTTCCTGGTTGGCTGTCCCACACCTGAAGCACTTCGTTGCCCTTAAAATTCACGACGAGCATGATGTTTTGGAACGTAGCCCTGTTCAGTTGATCATAGGCTTGAACGTTCACATTCAATAACGCTTCATCTATGCCATCTTCATCAAGGTCGATAACAACCGGTGTACTTGTCTGATAACTTCCCAGCGAATCTTCATAAACAATCTTGCCGGTAGCCCCATCAACCATCAATTGCCGGCTCCATCCCAGGTCCGGCCATTGGCCAACGGCATAGCTTGTGAAGAAATCCGGTATGTTGTCATTGCCGGTAAAATAACCGGGTGCAATCGAACTGTACGCTTCAGTCTCCGGAACTTTGACGGACCATATAGGCTTGTATGAGCGGCCATCCAATGCTAACAATTTGCCTTCAACAGCATTCGCTATGATATCGACAATACCATCATTTGTGATGTCTGCTAAAACCGGCGGAGCGATGTAGCCTTTATCGGGACTAGTATCTAGCAATATCGACTTCGAAAGATCCCCTTTCATGATGGCAGAAAGTGTGGTAACAAATAAATTACCTCCAAGGGTTTCGCCTCCTGTCCCATATACCACACTGTAGTCGTTGTCATTGGTAGGCCATGCAACGACCGACATATACGTCTCATTCCCGTCGGGCACTTGCGCTCTGGCCAGAAGTTCTCCAGTGGCGCCGCTTAACACTACAAGATTTCCAGGCTTCCTTTCTTTCCTTTCAAAAGGTGCCGCCATTACATTTCCGCCATTCGAAATCAGGATATCTTCAACTCCATCCCGATTCTGGTCTTTAATAAATTGCGCATTGTAAAAATTAAACCACTTTACTCCTCCCCTGGTCCGGTCAAACTTCCAAATGATGTTGCCGTTCTTTCCGTTTAAGGCGAAGAACGTCGCCGAACGGCCTCCAATGAATACATCCATGACTCCGTCACCATTCAGATCCTTTAATGCTGCCGATCCAAACACGTGATCGGTATTGGCCACTTTCCACAGCATGCTGCCGTCAGCGCCGTTTATAGCGATTACGGCGGTGTCGCATGGTTTGAACTCCTCGCGTCCTGCACCCAGGACAATATCACCTACCCCATCGCCATTAAAGTCAGCAACTCGCGGCGAGGAGAATAAGCCCATCCCTTCAAATTTTGCAGACCATGAATGGGACTTTTCCTGTGCTGTGACGGGATGGTATGCACAAATCATCATTGTCACGAGAGACCATAAAAAGAAATGGGTCTTCACACGAGTGGATCGGTGGTTCATAATATGCTTCCCCTTACCCAAAATATGAAAGTCCATGTGGATTAAAAAATAAGACGGATTAGGATTGAAAGCGAACGTGCCTTGGAAAATCGCTTTCGTCAATTTCGAGTTAGCTTAAATTGAGATTGTAACAT
The DNA here is from genome assembly GCA_036376095.1 of Chryseolinea sp. Classification (GTDB taxonomy): domain Bacteria; phylum Bacteroidota; class Bacteroidia; order Cytophagales; family Cyclobacteriaceae; genus Chryseolinea. Next base: position 228 of record DASVBA010000814.1, on the reverse strand, counting down.
TAGAGGCCCTTCTATTTAAAAATAGTTGTAAGTTTAAATAGAGATTTGGTCCAGCCTAAACGACTATGCAACGAGACAAGATTGAACACCTTCGCAACCCGTTTATTTTTTTGGTTTTACTAATGATTTCTGCGTGTGGGGAAAAGGATGTTGCTGAGGGTAGCCACGAATGGAGAGAATATCTTGGCGGCCATGACAGAAACCATTACTCTTCACTGACAGAGATCA
>DASVBA010000812.1:0-2681 GCA_036376095.1 Chryseolinea sp. | reverse complement strand
AAAATACAATTCCGGCACTTCAAACAATTATCAATAAAGCGGCCGAACTGGACGTAAAGGAAGCTGTCATAGGGATGGCTCACCGGGGCCGTCTAAATGTTCTTTCAAACATCCTTGGCAAAACCTACGAACAGATCTTTACGGAGTTTGAAGGCAATGTAAATCCTGAACAAACAATGGGAGATGGTGATGTGAAATATCACCTTGGCTATTCCAGCCATATCAATACTCCATCGGGCAAAAAGATATACCTGAAGTTAACGCCGAATCCTTCCCACCTGGAAGCAGTAGATCCTTTGGTTCTTGGCTATACACGTGGACAGATTGACGACGAGCACAAAGGCGATTTAACCAAAGCGATGGCGATCCTTATTCATGGTGACGCTGCCCTCGCAGGTCAGGGTATCGTTTATGAGTGTTTGCAGATGTCGGGCCTGCCTGGATACACGACCGGTGGCACTATCCACTTTGTGATTAATAACCAGGTTGGTTTTACTACAGACTATGATGACGCAAGGACCAGTATCTATTGTACCGACCTTGCCAAGATTGTTGATGCGCCAGTACTCCACGTAAATGGCGACGATGCGGAAGCGGTAAGCTTTGTATCGAAGTTAGCTGTTGAATATCGACAGAAATTCAAGCAGGATATTTTCATCGATTTGTTGTGCTACCGAAGGCATGGACACAATGAAAGTGATGAGCCTAAATTCACTCAACCAAAGCTGTATAACATAATAGCCAAGCACGAAAACCCACGGGAAATTTATGTGAAAAAGCTTGTAGATCGCGGCGACGTTGATGCGGCTCTGGCTGACGAAATGGATAAGAACTTCAGAAATCAGCTGCAGGACAGACTTAATGAAGTAAAGCAAAAACCCCTCCCGTACAAACCTCAAAAGATGGAGGAGGAGTGGGATCAAATGCGATGGGCGAAGCCGGAGGATTTCGATAAGTCGCCGGATACCGGTATCAAAGAAAACGTCATTGAAAAAGTGGGGAAAGCCTTAACGACGATCCCCGAAGGTTTCCGCCCGCTCAAACAAATTGAAAAACTTTTGAAGGACCGGACAGCCGCGTTCTTTGAAGCTAAAGTTCTTGGATGGGCTGAAGCGGAGCTGCTTGCGTATGGTTCTCTTCTGGTGGAAAAGACACCCGTAAGGATGTCAGGGCAGGACGTCAAGCGCGGTACATTCTCGCACCGCCATGCATACTTCTTTGACGCCAACACCAATGAGCCGTACTGTGGCCTAAACAACATAGATAAGAACCAACCAAAGTTCAGTATCTACAATTCGCTACTGTCAGAGTTTGGTGTACTGGGATTCGAATATGGTTACTCCATGTCCTCGCCAAGTGCCTTGGTATTATGGGAGGCGCAGTTTGGTGACTTTGTTAATGGGGCTCAGGTGATAATTGATCAGTTTATTTCCAGTGCTGAATCCAAATGGCAGCGGATGAATGGGTTGGTTATGCTTCTCCCTCATGGTTATGAGGGACAGGGTCCCGAACATTCCAGTTGCAGGCCTGAAAGATTTTTGCAGCTGTCAGCGGAGTACAACATCGTCGTGGTAAATCCGACGACCCCTGCAAACTTTTTCCACCTGCTCAGGCGGCAGGTAGCCTGGCCGTTCCGTAAGCCATGCGTCGTATTTTCTCCTAAGTCGTTATTACGCCATCCGGCAGTTGTCTCTCCAATAAAAGATTTTACCTCCGGCACATTCAGCGAGGTATTGGATGACCCCACGGCATCAGTCAAGGACGTAAAACGAGTTGTACTTTGCTCCGGAAAGATCTACTATGACCTCGCCGAGGTTCAACAAAAGAAAAAGATCAAGGATGCAGCAATTGTGCGCGTTGAACAACTTCACCCTTTCCCCGAAAAACAACTGAAGGCGGTCTTGAAAAAATATAAGGACGCGAAGTTGGTTTGGGTGCAGGAAGAGCCTGCGAATATGGGTTGTCTCTCTTATATATTAAGGATGATGCCGAAATATGAATTGGAGATAGTGTCGCGCAAAGCAAGTGCGTCACCGGCGACAGGATATTCAAAAGTTCACAAGGTTGAACAGGACAAAATTGTTAATAAAGCTTTTGAAATTTAAATGGCCGAAATGTTTTGTAACACCTTTCGGAAATCCACAAACATATAATCAACAACTGAATGGCTATTCAAATCAAGGTCCCTACGGTGGGCGAATCAATATCGGAAGTAACGATTGCCAACTGGCTTAAGAAAGATGGAGAAACAGTCAAATTAGATGAGGTAATTGCAGAGCTGGAATCCGACAAGGCAACTTTTGAACTCACGGCGCCCAGCGCAGGCGTATTAAAAATTATTAAGCCTCAGGGCTCGACTGTTCCAATCGGGGAATTGATTTGTGAAGTAGAACCGTCAACACAGACAGCGTCTGCTTCCCCGCCACCAACAAATTCGAAACCTGCCACCCCTCCTGCCACCCCTCCTCCTGCTCCAAAAACCGGAGGGGTGAAGGAAATGAAAGTTCCTACCGTTGGCGAATCCATAACCGAAGTCACTATTTCCACATGGTTGAAAAAAGAAGGAGATTTTGTAACGCTTGACGAAATAATAGCCGAAGTAGAGTCAGATAAAGCTACGTTCGAATTACCTGCAGAGGCTACCGGCATTCTCCGTATTGTCGCCCAGGAAAAGCAAACGC
>DASVBA010000807.1:0-6787 GCA_036376095.1 Chryseolinea sp. | reverse complement strand
TAACCCCATAGGTGTCGAATTTCCCATCGAAACCTTCCTGAAAGTTGTATTCAAGTACTTGCTTCTTGTAGTTGTGATATCTCTTCTCCGCATGTGCCAGCGGGCGTTGTTCCTTGTCCATCAGATAGGAAGTCTTGTACCAGGTATCCCTCAACTCGTCTATCTTGAACTTGAAAAGATCGTTGTTATGATGGATGGTGATCTTGCGTTCCGTCGTGACATGTCCCAGCCTGTGGCTGGTTACCCCGGCTGTGTGAAGCGTTTTAACTACGTCGTCTTCATTTGTCACCTGAATGATCAAGCCAGGGTTTTCACTGAATAGAATTTTGATGAGATCGTCACCCAAATGTTGCAGGTTTAATGTCAGGCCTGTTTCCGGATGGGCAAAACACATTTCAAGTAACGTTGTGATCATTCCGCCCGCTGAAATATCGTGACCTGCGAGTATTTTCCCTTTCTTGATAAGTTCCTGCACACCGTCAAATGCTTTTGCAAAAGCGGCCTCATCTTTTACGGTAGGCACATCGTTGCCTAGCGTGTTCAGTACCTGTGCAAAGCTGCTTCCTCCAAGCTTAAAACTGTCGAAAGAAAGGTCGATATAAATCACCTTGGAACCTTCGATAGGTTCAATATGGGGTGACACTGTTTTCGTAACATCGCTTGCTTCGGCAACCGCTGAAATAATTACCGTGCCAGGTGCGTACACGACATCCTTTGGATATTTCTGCGTCATTGAAAGAGAATCCTTACCAGTTGGAATGTTTATCCCAAGCTTAATGGCAAATTCGCTGACGGCTTCTACCGCTTTATACAGACGCGCATCCTCACCTTTATTTTTGGATGGCCACATCCAGTTGGCACTCAAGGATACTCCCTTCAGGCCGTGCGTCAGAGGCGCCCAAACAATGTTCGCGAGAGCTTCACCAATTGCAAGTTTGCTTCCGGCAGCAGGATCGATCAGTGCCGCCGCAGGGGCGTGGCCAATTGAAGTCGCGACACCTTTCTTGTTAAGAAAATCGAGCGCTATGACGCCAACATTGTTTAACGGAAGCTGAATAGGTCCACAGGTCTGCTGAGTTGCAACTTTGCCGGTTACAGACCGGTCCACTTTGTTGGTAAGCCAGTCTTTGCAGGCTACAGCTTCCAGTTGCAGCACATCGTCTAAGTATTCATGAAGTTTTTCAAGACTGTATTCTACGGGGCTGAAATTATTTACAACCGTGCTGTCGTTGATCACCGTCTTCGGTGATGAACCAAACAAATGATTTACTTTCAGATCAACTGGTTTCTTGGCCTGACCTTGTTTCTGAAAAGTCAGTGTATGATTTCCATTTGCTTCACCCACAACATAAATTGGGGCGCGCTCACGATCGGAAACTTTTTGAAGGGTCTCAAGAGAATCGGCGTTGATGGCAAGACCCATTCGTTCCTGCGACTCATTGCTGATAATCTCTTTGTCAGATAGAGTTGGATCACCAATGGGAAGCTGATCGATATTAATTGATCCACCAGTCTCCTCCAGCAACTCTGACAGACAGTTGAGGTGACCGCCAGCTCCGTGATCGTGAATCGAAATAATTGGATTCGCAGCAGATTCAGCCATCGCACGTATCGCGTTCATCACACGCTTTTGCATCTCGGGATTGGAACGTTGTATTGCATTGAGTTCTATGGCATTTGCAAATTCACCGGTAGCCACGGATGAAACAGCTCCACCACCCATTCCGATCCGGTAATTGTCTCCGCCAAGCAGAACAATCTTATCTCCGGCTTTCAGGTGTTCTTTTTGACTATCTTTTTCTTTGCCAAAACCTATCCCGCCCGCAAGCATGATCACTTTGTCGTAGCCATATTTTTTTTCGCTATCGAAGTGTTCGAAGGTGAGCACGCTTCCACAGATGAGAGGCTGACCGAACTTATTTCCAAAGTCGGATGCTCCGTCGGAAGCTTTAGTGAGAATTTCCTGAGGAGTTTGATACAACCATTTTCGTTCGGCAAACTTCTTCTCCCAGCTGCGTTCGCCATCAAGTCGTGGATAGGAGGTCATGTAAACGGCTGTCCCTGCAAGTGGCAACGACCCTTTTCCTCCTGCTAGGCGGTCCCGGATCTCACCACCGGAACCGGTGGCCGCTCCGTTAAATGGCTCTACCGTTGTGGGAAAGTTATGCGTCTCGGCCTTCAATGATATGACGGAATCTATATCCACCACTTTGAAATAATCTGCAATGTCTTGACGCTCCGGCGCGAACTGTTCGATCGTCGGTCCCTTTATAAATGCAACGTTGTCCTTATAAGCCGATATCAGCAAGTTGGGGTTTTCTTTGGATGTCTTTTTTATGAGCTGGAACAGCGTCATCGCTTTTTCGCTGCCGTCAATTACAAAGGTTCCATTAAAGATCTTATGGCGGCAGTGTTCCGAATTGACTTGAGAGAACCCAAAAACTTCGCTGTCAGTGAGCTTGCGTCCCAACTCGCGCGAAACACCATCGAGGTAGGCTATTTCTTCATTGCTCAGGGCCAGACCTTCAGCCTGACTATAAGCCGCGATATTGTCGACTTCCGTAATGGGTTCAGGAGTGTGGTGGATAGTAAAGATATCCTGATCAAGTTGATTGTAAAGTACTTGAAGCATCCGGTCGTGTTTGACTTCGGCGTTTGAAACGACCTGGAATTCTTCAATGCGATCGATGCCGGTGATACCCATCGTTTGGGTGATTTCCACGGCATTGGTGCTCCACGGTGTGATCATCTCCTTTCGAGGCCCCAGAAAATTCCCCGTTAGCTCCTTTGTCGTAAGCTGTTCCGCCGTGTTAAACAACCACGTAAGCTTCTGAATATCTGAAATTTGCAATGGCTGTGCCGTGCCAACAGCGTAGATTGTGTTGGCCTTCGTACGGAAGAATAAAATCATGGATTTAAAACGCAGATTTGACGCCGCAAAAATACAAGCATTTTGCGGGTATTCTGAGCGAATATTTCATTTTCTCACAGATAATTTCGAGGTATACCCAGCGCTTTTCTATTGCAGATTTTTATTGTCGCAGGAAGGCTAATCCGAATAACTACTTAGAAAATTCGCGCTTTCATTGATGAGTCCGTTGTGACCCGTTTCAAGAATTTCGTGCTTGTAATTTTTGACCTGAGCAAGCAATCTGTTCATGTTTTCGCTTCGGATCACTTTGTCAAATTTCCCGGTAATCAGGATGAGGCGGATAGAATGCATATTGATAAGATGGGCGATGGAATTGAGGTCGAACGTTAAATGCCGGAAAACCACCCATGAAAAGTATACCCTTCGACGCTTGTCTTCCGTGTCCATTTGATGATCCGCAAAACGGATGAGGCCTTTGTCGAGGGCACCGATGGTCTTTAACATCCTGGAGATAGTTGCAAAACGGTTGGGGTGAACGACCATGCTTTTGAAGAGTCTTCTGAAAAGCATCGGGTAGGTTGCCAAACTATACCAGAAGCTGGTTTTGATACCATCGGGGGCGATCAGAATCAACGATTGTACTTTTTCGGGAAAGGCCTCTAGGGTGGCTAACGCGAACTTTCCACCCAGGCTAAATCCACAGAGAGAAAACTTGTCGAAAGCATGTAATTCGAGAAACCGGACCATCGTTTTATTCCAGAAGGATTTCTCCAGCGGTTTTTCCCCGTAGCCCCAATGGCTGTGACCGTGAAAATAGAGATCAAAAATGTAGAGCGTGTATTCCTCGGAGAGCGCGCTCGAAAATTTTTCGAATGCCTTGCGTGTCTGTCCAAAGCCGTGGAAGACCAAGAGAATTTTGGAACCAGTTCCCTCGATTACATAATGAAGCGATGATTGTTCATAGCGTAAAAATTCCTCAGCCATAGGGTAATAATCGCAAAAAAAAGTAAGAATGTGCTGACGTCTGGTGCGGATTAAAGCTGTAAAAACCTTATTTTGTATTGAATAACCTATGACGGAGTCTACTATCAAGATATTGGCAGTTGAGGATGACCCAATATATGCTGAATCCTTATCGTTGGTGGTAAAGGAATTGGGTTATGAATTGGTCGGCATTGTGGACAACGCAGTGGCCACACTGCAACTACTGGACGAAACCGTGCCCGATCTGATTCTGATGGACATCGAGATCAATGACAAGATCAGCGGCATTGAACTGGCCGCACGGATCACGAGCAGTCACCGAATTCCGATCATTTTCGTCACCGCTTTTAAAGACAGGGAGGTCTTTAACCAGGCCAAGCTCACCTCGCCAAAAGCGTACATTATCAAACCATACAACCCCGCTAGTCTCCAATCGGCAATTGAACTTGCTATCTTCAATTCTCATGTCCCAAACAGCTCTGTTCATCACCCGGAGGCTATGGGCGACACATTTTACATCAAGGACAACAATCGGCTGGTTAAGATACGGCTACGAGACATTCTGGTTGTGGAGGTCGATGAGAAATATTGCTTTATTATTACAGGGCAGAAAAAGCATATCATAAACATGCGATTAAAGGATCTGTTGGAGAAGTTGCCACGTGAAGACTTTATTCAGGTTCACCGCTCTTTTGTGGTGCGGAAAAGCGCGATCGAAGAGGTAAATCTTGGTGAGCACACTTTAAAGGTCATTGAAAAAACCATTCCGATTGGAAAGACGTATAAGGAGCATCTTTTAGCAACCTTAAACTATTTGGCATAGCATGGTCGTACCTGCATGGCACGTCGATTTTCTGAAACAACCGTTGTCTTTTTGGATTGCAACCACAAATCTGGAAAACATTCCGGAACCTGTGAAATGTACGGGCGTTTCATTCGACCCCGAATCAGATACGTTCACCTGTTTTGTACCCGCCAAGTTTACGGGAAAGACATTCAAGGATCTCGCGGAGAATCCGATTATGGCGTTGGTGGGTGTCGAATTGCACACCTACGAAGGATACCAATATAAAGGCCACTATCTCTCCCGGAGAGAATGCACTCAGGAGGAAGTTGATTACCAACATAGGTACATGAAGGAATTTACGGATATACTGGGCTCGTTTGGATATTCGGCCCCTGGATATTTGAAAGCATACATTCATCCTCCTTTTATCGCAATCAGTTTCAAGGCGACTCAAGTATTTGATCAATCACCAAAAGTTGGAACAGGCGGTGAAATCAAAACAGAACAGTCATGAACCAAACGCAGGTCAAACTGGAAGAAATAATGCCGGCGCTGCAGGGCGTGATCCCGTCTATCGTAGCGACATCGTCCCTTGAACATATCCCTAACGTAACGTATATCTCACAGATCTATTACGTCGATGCGAATCATGTTGCCCTTTCATTCCAGTTTTTCAACAAGACAATCAAGAACGTAAGGGAGAACCCGATGCTTGTGGCAATCCTTACATGCCCCGTGCATTATTCTCTTTACAAGATGACGTTACGCTATAAGGAATCGCAGACCTCTGGAGAAATTTTTGACAATATGTCGATGCAGCTTGATGCGCTGGCTATTGTTCAAAAGAAAGAACATATCTTCAAGCTCAGGGCTGCTGATATTTATGAAGTGATATCAATTGTTCACGTTTGATTCATGGAAGATATGAGCTTGCTTGAAATCGAAAAGCTATCATCCATGCTTGCGGAGTCAAACAGGAAAATGGAGATCTTTCGAAAAGTCTCCTTCGAGCTCAACAAGCTGGTAAGTTTGCCGGAAAAGTTACAAACCATACTCGCAATTCTCGACGAGCAATTTGGCATGGCCAACAGCATGATACTAATTCCGGAAAATGACAAGCAGGTACTTACTGTTTTCGCCGGACATGGTTACGACACATCCATCATAGGTCAACAAGTCTCGTTTGGCCAGGGACTAATAGGGCTCGCAGCAGTTCGAAAAAAACACATTAACCTTACGGGTATCCGTCGAAAGCAGCATTATCTTGCAACGGTCAGCAACGACGGAGACCTGAATTTTGTCAAGCCGATCGGATTATCGGACGCCGAGAGCCAGGTTGCAATCCCACTACTTGCGAATGATGAGCTCGTAGCTGTACTTATGGCAGAGAGTCGCAACTTCTGCGTTTACGATCAGTCTGATGAAAACTTTTTAATCACGCTTGCCCAATCCTTAGCGGTTTCAATTCAGAATTCCATGCTATATGACAGCATGGAGAAAAAAATAAAAGAGCGTACTGCAGAATTGCAGCATCTCAATAACACAAAAGACAAATTCTTCTCGATCATCAGTCATGACCTAAGGGGACCAGTAACATCGTTCCAAAGTCTTACTCGCCTTTTTAGCTATTACAACCAGGAAGGTCAATCCGACAAAATTGAAAATCTCTGTTCATTAGTGGATCAGTCTGTAGATACTCTCAATCATCTTCTTGAGAATCTTCTTGATTGGTCGTTGAGTCAGACCAATGGCATCCAATGTTCTTTTGAGGTTATTCCTTTACGGGACTTTATTCAGACCATCGTAGACATTTATAAGCCGAATATCACTGGAAAGGAGATTCAGCTGGCCATTGATATTGATAGCAATATCTGCATCCGAGGGGACCGGCATACACTGGCCACGGTGTTCAGGAATTTGATCAGCAATGCTATAAAGTTTACTCCTAGAAATGGATCGATCCGGATTCTAGCGGCAACAGAGAATGAGAAAGTCAGAATTGAGTTGCGCGACAGCGGTGTAGGTATTGAATGCAGCCGGTTGTTAAACGTGTTCCAGATGCAGGGGCAGCGATCAACTTTCGGAACGGAGAAAGAAAAAGGTACAGGCCTTGGTCTTGTTTTGGTCAAGGAATTCACCGAGCT
>DASVBA010000806.1:0-10734 GCA_036376095.1 Chryseolinea sp. | reverse complement strand
GGTCAGATAATATTTCAGGCTGCAGTGCTAAGTCTCTTAAGGAGAGACAGAATCCTCCACTACCTTGGAAACATGATGACAGTATCTCTCGGAGGTGCTCTCTTACTTTTACCGGTGCTGATAGTAAACAGTGTGAATCCTGTAAATATTTACTTCAATCTTGCGTGGTTTGGAATGGTGGTAGGACTAATGTTCCTTGAACATTGGAGAAGAGTAAAGATCCTCGAAATTCATTGGTTTGCGTCGATAAGCTGGGTGTTATACCGACTTATCGTTCTATGGATCATTTTCAGATAATCATATGAAAAAGGTAATACTCGCCGGCGGCAGCGGATACATAGGAAGTTTACTTGTCAGCTTTTACAGCGAAAAGGCGACTGAAGTTATTGTGCTGACGCGTGGTGCGTCTATGTTGAAAGGGAATGTGCGATTCGTACACTGGAATGGAAAGGATGCTGGTGACTGGGCAAAGGACCTTGAGGATGCCGACCTGCTAGTGAATCTTACCGGTAAGAATGTGAATTGCCGTTACAATCAGAAGAACAAAGATGAGATACTTAGTTCACGTATAGATGCCACGGCAGCGCTGGGTAAGGCGCTAGAGCAATTGATAAATCCGCCCAGGGTCTGGATACAAAGCGCATCGGCGACAATCTATCGTCACGCCGAAGATCGTCCGATGGACGAACGAACCGGCGAAGTCGGCAGTGGGTTTTCAGTCGACGTTTGTAAGCAATGGGAAAGAACGTTCTGGGAACAGAAAGCTCCAGCTACACGCAAGGTGTTGTTGAGGATCGGTATTGTGTTAGGCAAATCAGATAGCGCATTACCAAGGCTGCTGAATCTGGCCAGGCTCGGGTTGGGTGGACGCCAAGGTAGTGGGAAACAATACATGAGTTGGATACACGAGGCTGACGTTGTGTCTGCCATTCATTGGATTTATAGTCATGAAGAAATAACGGGTACATTTAATTGTACTTCACCCCAGCCGTTAACGAATGCGGATTTTATGAGAACGTTGCGTGAAGCATGCATGGTGCCGTTTGGAATTCCGATGCCGGGATGGTTGCTTAACCTCGGCGCCGTAATTATTGGGACCGAAACAGAGCTTATAGTAAAGAGTAGATGGGTTTTACCTAGTAAATTAATTACAGCAGGATATGTCTTTCAATTCCCGGATCTGCGTTCTGCCTTGCAAGATCTTCTAACGAATAAGTGACAGCGAATTATTACGACGTTGTGCCCACACGTTCAATTGCAGAGGGCCATAGAGGAATTATCTACTGAAGACTTGGAATTCCAATCAGGGACAGATCGAAAAGCTTGCTTTCCTCTGTGGTTCTCAGCGCATTTTCTCTGCGCTTCTCAGCGATTTGCATTTCTTCGCCCTTTCAAAGAGCACTGAACGTCGAACCTCGCACAGCCTTCCGTCGATTCCTCCCGCCTTCGCCCCGAGGCTACGGCGGGCAAATTATCTTCATTGCTCATAAATACCATCTATACTCCTATAGAAAATATCGCTTTGATCCCTTAAAGTAATAGCAGCAATTTCAGTCATCACTTAAGAATTTCTTTTATAGCCAGTTCAACCGGAGCCGCTCAAGACCATGTGCGGCTCCTTTTACTTTTCGCCATCTGCCTGACCTGCGGTTTCTGACCAGCCCCAGCCCTTGCAAATCAGGGCCTTTTTTTATTTCCCGGAAATCTGTAAATCCAGTTGTAACCTTCGGACAACCTCCCGGTAACTAACACGAAAATTGAATAAAAGCACTGACCTGATGACGGATGAATGGATCATGGAGGCCGTGAAACGCGGTGAACTTCAACAGGCGTCATTGCTTTTTGACCGATACAATAAGCGGATTTTCAATTTCCTGGCAAAAATGACAATGGACCGGGAGCTGGCGGAAGACCTGACTCAAAATGTGTTCCTGAGAATAATCAAATACAGGAGCAGCTATAAAGAAGGAGCAAGGTTCCAGTCCTGGATCTACCAGGTAGCGAGGAATGTTTTTTCGGACCATTATCAGGCGAACAAAAACAGGTTCTCGGATTTTGTAGACGTTGAAAAGGTAAGCGATTATATGGCGGACAACCGGGAATCTGAGATGTGGGACGAGCGGGAGAAACTTTTGCATCGGTCCCTGGCAAGATTAGGCGATGAGCAACGTGAACTGCTGATACTTACGCGCTTCCAACAAATGAAGTACGAAGAAGTAGCGCAGATCATGAACACGACCGTAGCGAACATCAAAGTGAAAGTTCATCGCGCCATCGCCAAACTAAGAGAACACTACTTCGAACTTGAAAAGATATAGACTTTTAAACCACACCCAATACCCACTGCCACCTGCCCGCGCAGGCAAGCGATTAACGATTAACTTTTAACGGTTAACGGCAAACAAGATGGAAAAGGAAAAATTAGAAACACTGCTCATTGACTACATCGACGGGAAACTTAACGATACCGAACGTTATGAGGTTGAGCAGCTGTTGGTTGCTAACACGGAGGCCTTCAAAACGTATGAACAGCTAAAAGAAGTTATTCATGCAATGCAGGCATCAGCCAGAATGGAACCAACCTCAAGGTTGAAGAGAGGGTTTGAGCAGATGCTGCGTGAAGAGGAAATACAGCTCAGGAAGGGCCGCGTTGTTTTCTTTCAGCCTTCATTCTATCGTATAGCAGCCGCTGTCGCATTTGTTGTACTTGGTGGTGCTGTGGCCTTCATTATCGCCAGACAAAACCGGCAATCCGAACAGCTGAAGCAAACGTTGATGGCCATGCTGGACAACCAGAACTCCGCCAGTCAGCGTGTGTTGGGTGCAACCGTTGCCTATAACGACGTGGAAAGGGCGGATGATGAAATTGTAAACGCGCTGGTAAATGCGATGAACGAAGACCCAAACACAAATGTGCGACTCGCAGCAATGGAAGCATTGGGGAAATTTCGCGATCAGCCACATGTACGCAAGGCGCTGGTAGCTTCTCTTACTACGCAAAAAGATCCGGTGGTACAGATAGCGCTGATACGCCTCATGGTTGAAATGAAGGAAAAGGACATCACCAAAGAACTGGAGAAGATCTCCACAGACGAAGGAACATTACAGGCTGTGAAAGATGAAGCACAAGCCGGAATATTAAGACTTTCATGAAGATAGTTAGTTGTTGACCGGTAGTCGGGTATTTGTAACGCATGCAAAACATACCCAAGCGACGACAGACAATTGATGGCTAACAGATAATAAATAGAAAAGAACGAAAAACAGAAGTTTAAAAAGTTTAAAAACCAGAAAATGAAAAGTTTAGTTACAACGATAACCATCATGTGCTTAGCCATGGGGTTAACTCAGGCCCAGGAATTTAAGGTAGCGAAAAGCACGGGACGGCTTGAAATAAAAGAAGTGAACCGCGTTCTCATCGAAGGTTACTCAGGCAATGAAATAGTCTTTAGTTCACGGAATGGGAAGAGGGAGGACGATGAACGGGCCAAAGGCCTGAAAGCCATCAGCAACAGCGGTATTGAAGACAATACAGGATTGGGACTTTCAGTGGTCGATAAAGGCAACGTGATTGAAGTTCAACAGCTGAAGAAGATGGATGGTCCCGAGATCATGATCAAGGTGCCAAAAGGTGTGGTGGTTTCGGTTGTTCACACGTCGCCCCACGGGTCGGATATTGAATTCAGGAATATGGAAAGTGAAATCGAAGTCTCAACCGTTCACAGCGGTGTGGTGTTGAACAATGTAACGGGCCCCATGACGATCAAAACTGTACACGGAGATATAGAAACCGCCTTGGGCACTAATATTAAAAGCCCCGTTTCTATAGTTTCCGTCCATGGACATGTCGACGTTGCCCTCCCGGTTACAATGAAGGCGAATGTCAAACTTAGCACTGTCTATGGCGAGATCTTTGTAGATCCTGATTTCAAGATCGAGCTTGAAAAAACGCAAGACAATCTGATCAGGTATACCGATAAGCTAACAGCCAAGATCAACGGTGGCGGAGTGGAAGTCACGCTTTCATCCACGCACAACAACGTATACCTCAGGAAAACTAAATAATACTGCACGTTCTCTCCGGGTCACATTGATCTGGAGAGAATTGCTGCTTCAAGTCCAAAAAATATGAAAGCAATTATAACGGTTGTCCTTACAGCTCTGCTAACCTCCTCAATAGCTTTTGCGCAGACGCAGATAAATAAATCCATCCCGGTTTCAACAGGCCAAAATGTTTTTATACATTTTGATTATCCGGAGCTGGTCCGTGTAAGCACATGGGACAAGAATGAAGTAAGCATTCAGGGAACGGTGAGCATAAATAACGGGGAAAGTGATGATGCATTTGAATTGTTAACCTCATCATCAGGTAATACGGTGTCGATCCGTAATGAGATCAAGAACTTAAAGGGACTTCCCCAACGATACACGATCGTCGATGGCGCTCAGAAGATAACTTTTAAAGATCGGGTGGAACTGAAAAAATACCAGGAACAAAACGGCCGCCAATTCGATGTGATGTCTTGTGGTGTTGATATGGAGATCGTCCTTGATATCAAAGTGCCACGGAACGTGAAGACAAAAGTAGAATCGGTTTACGGAATGGTGGAAATAAAGGATTTCTCCGGTCCGCTAGATGTAGAGGCGACCTATGGCGGTGTAGACGCAGCGTTGACGGAAAAAGCAACGGGAATGATAACGGCCGAAACCAACTACGGCGAAATATATACTAACCTGGATGCCAGATTTGGGAGCGAAGGAAAGGCGGTTAAACATTTCCATACCAACGTATCAGCGAAACCAGGCTCAGGACCCGAGTATAGTTTCGAATCAAAGTACGGCAACGTCTATATTCGGAAAGCGAACTAGTTACCAATTAATTGCCATGCGCTTTAGCGCGTGGTAATTGATTGGATCCAGCTGGACTTTAGTCCCTTCGTAAACCATTTTACATTGCAAAAATGATCTTTAACACTAGTTCCGTTTTGCCTTATGAACACGATGGGAGCTGTTGCGCGCAAGGTCCGCTACGGAATTTGTCGTAAGTATCTTGAGCGTAGCATCCCTGACCTGGCCAAAGAGATGGTTAATCGAGCATGTCTTTTCATCATCGCACATCCCACAGCTGTCGTAAAAATTAAGCGACACGCAAGGCAACATCGCCACAGCACCGTCAATATGTCGTATAACTTCGATAATAGGAACCTGTTCAGGATCCCTGATCAAATAATAACCTCCGCTTTTTCCTTTTTTGCTTCCCAGGATGCCGGCGTTTTTTAAGTCCAGCAAAATAGCCTCGAGAAATTTTTTTGGAATATTCTTCTCAGTGGCGATTTCTCCGATAGTAACGGAAGAACCTTTCTCCAGATCCGCCAGGTAAATAAGCGCATGAAGAGCGTACTGGCACTTTTTTGAAAGCATATACAAAAATTGATAAGTTGACGCAATTACCCGAAGGGTGGAGGTAACTCAACGAAATTTAGATAATTCCATGAATGAGTGTCGCCTTTTCGGGTTGATTTTTCAACATTCAAACAAAAAACCTTGTACTTAAACCATGGCTGACATTTATTTACATCAGATCAAATCTCAACATGATGCCTGAAGCTCAAGCGCAGTCGGCAGCGAAAAAAAGTTTAGTGACAGAGGACTGGGCCGTAGTTGTACTCGGTTTCGCGATCATTATAGTGTTGGTTGCAGGGTTTCTTGTACCTGTTCCTCAGTTTGGTTGGAAAAGTCTTGATGACCTTTTGATTACCGTTTTTTCTATTGAGAATCTCCTAAGGATATTGCTACAGTTCCTATTTGTTTTTGTAGCAGCCGTTGCAGCAACTTTCCTGACGGGCAAACCCTTAAAAAGCTGTTTGCAGGTATTTCCAGTCGTTTACGGGTTGACATTAATTGCGCTTATCCTGGCAGGTAATAGCGAAATAAAGGCCCTGAATCTTGAAGCGGTTATTTTTAGTCTGGCGATCGGACTGTTGATCGGCAATCTGTTTCATTTGCCGGAATGGTTTCGCGCGGCTCTTTCAACTGAGCTCTTCGTGAAGATCGGACTTGTGTTGTTAGGGACGAGTATAATTTTTGGTGACATTTTAAAGGCCGGCTATCTGGGACTGATCCAGGCGTTGGTCGTAGTAGTAAGCGTATGGTATTTTGCGTACTGGCTTTGTAAGAAGTTAAGGATCGACGATGAACTTACGATGATGATCTCAAGTGCCGTGTCGATATGTGGTGTTTCCGCCGCCATCGCTACTGCAGGCGCCATTAAAGGCGACCCCAAGAAGCTTTCATATGTTATTTCACTGGTATTAGTGACGGCGATCCCTATGATGATCTTAATGCCGGCAATTGCTTCATACTTTGGATTCAAAGAAGAGGTAACAGGGGCATGGCTGGGAGGAAGCATTGATACAACGGGTGCGGTAGTTGCGTCCGGCACGCTCGTCGGTGACACCGCGTTAAAGTTCAGCACGATCGTAAAATTTTCGCAGAATGTCCTCCTTGGACTGGCAGCATTCGCGATTAGCGTCTATTGGACGTATACGAATAAAGAAGGTAACAAAGCAAATGAACAAAAACCTGGACTTGCTGTAATCTGGGATCGATTTCCGAAGTTCATTATCGGATTTATTTTGGCTTCCATCCTTTTTTCATTCTTTCTCAATGCTTCGACGGTAAATAATGTAAAAGAGAGTGTGAAAAGTATTCAGACCTTGTGGTTTGTGCTCGCATTTACAAGCATTGGACTGGAGACAAAGTTTTCCGACTTGTTCAATTCCGAAACGAAGCGTCCATTGTACGCGTTTTTGCTTGCTCAGGTCTTTAATATTATTGTGACGCTCCTTATTGCCAGTCTCTTGTTTGGGTAAATAGCATCCTTATTGATGCTCTCATCCTAAGACATAAAACCTACGGCTCAAAAAGTTGAGATGACAGGACTCAAGCGGCATTTTTCTGCGATTGTCTGCGGCATCTGCGGGCAACTGCATTTGAAGTTTGTGGAATGCGTGTGCGTCATCCAAGTGTGCTTTTTACCGCAGATGAATTGTTATGTACGTCTTATCGTGATTTATTAGAAATACCGTGAGTGCTGCTTAACGTTTGCCCCGATAAGTATCGGGGCAAAACTCGCAGAAACGCCAACACCACCTCTAATAGAAAGAGTAATGAAAATTAACTTGTTGTTACCCTAGTTAGATTGTTAGTCAAGTAATCGGATCAACGTCATTGTGAGAATTTAAACCTCTGGGTCAAAATGTTGAAATGGCAGACTTCTGAATAGGCAGGCAGATTGAAATGCACGCTGATCACACCGGAAATCTGCGTAAAGAGTGAACCAGTGTCAGGTTGCCCTTTGAAGAAAAAAGCCCTTTCTAGGGCACGTTCAGGCCGTTTTTCAAAAAAACTTAACATAAATCCCTAAACTCTATTGACTTTATAGAGTTCTAATTTATATTTGCCTAATAATCTATTAAAACTATAGGCATTAAGGTAATATGAAGACAATCCACCAACTCCTCGCAGCATTGACTTTTTCCCTGGGTATTTTATCGGCGGAAGCGCAACCGGGTTTGAACACCGGCAGCTCAGATGAAACGGTCATAAATGACAAACCTGCAACGACAACTACACCGACTAAGAAAAACCAAAAATATGTGGTGATCACTGGCGTTCGATTCGCTTACCCACTCGTACAGAAGTGGATCGATGACTACAATAAAGAAAACCCGGACGTCCAGATCATAATTGAATCACGAGGCTCATCAGATCCGGCGAAGTACGATATACTTATAGAAGCGTATGACAAAGACATCGAATTGTTAAAGAGCCGTGAGTACGTGTACATCGCCCGTTATGCTGTGCTTCCTGTCGCAAATGCCAAGTCCGACTTCGCAAAGACCTACGCCGGCAAAGGACTAAACCGCGACTTGATCAACCAACTGTACTTTCACGATCTCTTTGCGGATAAAGAAAAGCAGCAGGAGATAAAAAGTCCGTTTACAATCTACACCCGGCTGCAGAAAGCTGGGGTCCCAGTCACCTTTGCAAAATATTTCGGCCATGAGCATAAAGACATCGTGGGGAAATCCATCGCAGGCTCTGACGAACATCTTCTGAAAGCTTTGCTGCGTGATTCCACCGGCGTTTCTTATCTGCCTCTCACCCTTGCTTATAATCACGCGTCCAAAAAACCTGTGGACGGCCTCGCCGTTTTACCGGTCGACCTGAACGGTAACGGCAAAGTAAACGACGAGGAAAAATTCTATAGCGATCTCAACACTGTCATCCTCCAACTGGAGGACAAACCAATAAAAGAGATCAACAATATACCCGTGGAGTACATCCACATGTCGGTAGACAGGATTAACGGTAGCCCTGAAGCTATTTCCTTTCTGCGATGGATTATTCATAATGGACAGGATACCCTGCATGAATTCGGTTACCTGAAACCGGAGGCCAATCGATTCGAGGCCGATAAGTTCGAGCAGTTTGCTTCCAAAAAGCTAAAGTAACTGGTCACCTAATAACAATTTCTGTTTTCTAAAATCGCTAAACGTTCATAAGGATGAAACGAATACTATTACTACTGTTTATTTTGCCAGCACTTTTAATGGCAGGTACTGCGTATGCCCAGGGAGTTATTGAAGGGGTTGTCAAAGATGGTGACGGAGTGGCTGTCGTCGGGGCAACGGTTGCTATCAAAGGTACAGCTATCAATACCGTGACGGATGTCAACGGCTTGTTCAGTATCAATGCACAACAAGTTCCATTTTCCCTTCAGATCAGATCGGTGGGGTTTAAACCCCAGGACATCGAGATCTATGAACTGTCGGAAGAACCATTGGAGATATCACTCATCGATGACAGCCTTCTGGATGCAGTCGTGGTTACTTCCCGACGAAGAGAGGAGTCAGCTCAAAATGTTCCTATTCCCATCAGCGTCGTAAGCGGTGCAGCTATCGATCAAGCCGGAGCATTTAACGTCAACCGCGTGAAAGAGCTCATTCCATCGGTTCAACTATATTCGTCTAATCCGCGCAACACGGGTATAAATATCCGGGGAGTGGGCTCACCGTTCGGACTCACCAACGATGGTCTCGATCCTGGCGTAGGCTTTTACGTGGATGGAGTTTACTATGCACGGCCTGCGGCTGCCACATTCGATTTTGTTGACATCGAACAAATTGAAGTGCTGCGGGGACCACAGGGAACTCTGTTTGGCAAGAATACAACGGCTGGCGCGTTCAACATAACTACTCGAAAGGCGAGCTTCACTCCAGGACTTGATTTCGAGGTAAGCTATGGTAACTATGGATACATACAGGCCAAGAGCTCCATCACAGGGCCGATCACTAAAAATCTTGCAGCCCGTGTATCATTTTCGGGCACGCAGCGCGATGGACTCATCAAGCATATAGGCACAGGTCAATACGTTAACGATATCAACAACCTTGGCTTCCGTGGGCAGCTATTGTATGAACCGAACGATAACATTTCCATCACTCTCGCCGGTGATGCTTCAAACCAGCAGCCCAATGGTTATGCGCAGGTCGTAGCAGGTGTCGTAGAAACGAAACGGGCTGCATACCGGCAGTTTAATGCGATTATATCCGACCTGAATTATTCCCTTCCTTCGGAAAACACCTTCGACCGCCAGATTGATCATGATACTCCCTGGAGATCGGGAAATCAACTCGGCGGTGTTTCGCTCAACGTCGATGCGAAGTTGGGCCCCGGAACACTGACCTCTACTACAGCATGGAGATATTGGAATTGGAGACCGTCAAACGATAGAGACTTCACTGGTCTTCAAGCCCTTGCTAAGTCGCAAAATCCTGCAGAACACAGGAATTGGTCGCAGGAGATTCGTTATGCCGGTGATTTCACCGACCGTTTAAGCGGAGTCCTTGGCTTGTTCTTTATCGACCAGGAGGTGAAGATCCACGGCACAGAGGAGTCAGGTGATGCGCAATGGCGTTTTTCTCAAAGCACTACCAGTCCGCTGTGGGCAACGCCAGGGCTATTCGAGGGCTACGGTATCGCCACTGAGGCTTCCATAAGGTCGAAGAGCGCAGCCGTATTTGCCAATATGGATTTTGAAATTGTGAAGGGCTTGCACGTTATGCCTGGCGTGCGGTATAACTATGACGAGAAAAATGTAGTCTACGACAGGGTTGCGTATGGTGGATTGGACACTGCTACTTATCAGGGCACAAAAGCGGAAAAAGTCGCGCTTCAGGGCTTTAAGAATTCAGTGTATACGAGTCAGGCATATGCTGCAGACGCAGACGAGAAAAACCTCACCTACAACGTCACGATTGCCTACAAGGCAAATGACCGCTTCAACGCCTATGCGACGTATTCCACTGCCTTCAAACCTGTTGGTGTTAACGTGGCGGGTCTGCCTACCATCAGCGGTCAGCCGGCTACAGACCTTGCCGTTATCAAACCCGAGGACGTTAAACATTTTGAAATTGGCGTGAAGACTGCGCCGAGCAGCAATTCTTCGTTTAACGTTACATTCTACAATATGGATATCGATGACTACCAGACGAATGTTCAATCACCGGAACTGGGCGTCAATCGTGGCTACATTGCAAATGCTGAGAAAGTGAACGTGAAGGGTGTTGAGGTCGACGCGAACATAAAGGCCAGTAAGAATTTCAGCTTCTTCGGATCTCTGGCTTACAATGATGGTAAGTATGTCACCTTTACTAACGCGCCGTTACC
>DASVBA010000801.1:0-14079 GCA_036376095.1 Chryseolinea sp. | reverse complement strand
GGTCAGGAGCTAATTCCATAATTAAGCCTAAATTAATCACGCTTAATCTCCGATTGGATGACATCAACAAGACTATGAAAATTTCATTTTTTAGCACGCAGCCCTACGACAGATCGTTTTTTGAGGCACACAATAAGAAGTTCGGATTCGAGCTGCATTTTTATGAAGTGGGGCTCAACGAGCAAACCGTTCACCTTATCGACAGGGCCGAAGCCGTTTGTGTGTTCGTTAATGACCGTATTAACAAACAGGTTATTGAGCGCATGGTTAGCCAAGGGGTTAAAATTATTGCACTGCGGTGCGCGGGATTTAATAATGTCGACCTTGAGACCGCTAAGTCAAACAATATTAAAGTCGTACGTGTGCCGGCTTACTCACCCCATGCAGTTGCCGAACACGCGGTGGCAATGATCATGGCGCTAAATCGCAAAACGCACAAGGCCTATAACCGGATCCGCGAGCAAAACTTTTCTTTGAACGGACTAATGGGCTTTGACCTCGCCGGAAAGACCGTTGGTGTGGTGGGCACGGGAAATATCGGACGGGTATTCTGCAAGATCATGTTAGGTTTCGGATGTCGCGTAATGGCTTACGATGTCAAGGAACAGGACGAATTAAAAGCTATTGGTGTCAAATACGTTTCCCTCAACGAACTGCTCACCAATTCCGACATTATCTCGTTGCATTGTCCACTTAATGAAAGCACAAAATACATTATCGGCGATGGTAATATCGCGCTTATGAAGAAAGGTTGCATGCTGATAAACACAAGTCGTGGAGGGCTCATCAATACTAAAAATGTAATCAACGCCTTGAAATCCGGGCAGCTAAGCGGTTTAGGCATTGACGTCTATGAGCAGGAAGAGACTTTGTTTTTCCGGGACCTTTCCGCGACGATTGTTGAAGATGATGTTATAACCAGGCTTATGAGTTTCCCCAATGTGCTGATCACTTCTCACCAGGGATTCTTTACCGTGGAAGCAATGGACCAGATTGCAGAAACAACATTGAGCAATCTAAGAGCATTTGAGTCCGGCGAGGCGCTCGTAAACGAAGTAATTGTTGATGTATAACGGTATGGCTATGGTAGATCAAAATAAGTTCAATAAGCTGTCGGTCGTGGTACAAGAAATTCAGGTCACGACGAACCACGACGTGCACTACGTCGTTTGCGCTTCACGTAGTGATGCGCACCGCAATACAGCTTTGGCGCACGCGGTCGCCGTCGCTCCTTTGTGATCTTGGTGACCCTGAATTTTGAAAAAATGCGTTGGTCGAAACGACTAAAGCGCTCCAGCTTTGATCTCGTCCACCACTGTCGGGTCAAGCAAGGTAGTCGTATCGCCAAGGTTCGAAGTATCTCCCTCGGCAACTTTTCGCAAGATCCTACGCATGATCTTTCCGGATCTTGTTTTTGGCAGACCGCTTACGAACTGTATTTTGTCTGGCTTCGCGATCGGCCCTATTATTTTTGCAACTGTTTCACGGATCTCCGCGCGAAGTTTTTCCTCCTCCCTGGGCTTATCGTAACATATCACAAAGGCATAGATACCCTGCCCTTTGATATCGTGCGGATATCCAACAACTGCCGTCTCGCAAACTGCTGAATGCTCGTCGATAGCACTCTCCACTTCCGCAGTACCCATATTATGTCCGGAGACAATGATAATGTCATCGACCCGGCCGGTTATACGGTAATAACCATCGGAATCCCGTTTGCTTCCGTCACCTGTGAAATATTTTCCGGGGAACGTAGAGAAATAAGTGTCTTTAAATCGTTGATGGTCCCCATAAATTGTGCGTGCCATTGACGGCCAGGGAAACTTGATCGTCAATCGGCCTTCACCAGGCGTGTTGATCTCTTTGCCATTTTCATCCATCAGCGCCGGTTGAACACCGGGCATCGGCAAGGTTGCGTGCGCAGGCTTCAGTTTTGTAACGTGCGCGATAGGCGTGATCATAAATCCTCCGGTCTCCGTCTGCCACCACGTATCGATGATCGGGCACTTCCCTTTGCCAATATTCTTGTCATACCAATGCCAGGCTTCCTCATTGATTGGCTCCCCGACAGTACCTAAAACTTCGAGCGATGAAAGGTCGCTTCGTTCAACAAAACTTAGCGGTGCTTTTTCGAGCGAACGGATAGCCGTGGGCGCGGTGTAGAAGATATTAACCTTGTGCCGTTCTATCGCCTGCCAGAACCGGCCCATATCCGGCCACGATGGAATGCCCTCAAAAATAACGCTAGTCGCACCCGCAGAAAGAGGTCCGTATAGAATATAGGAGTGCCCGGTAATCCATCCGACATCCGCCGTGCACCAAAAGATCTGCCCTTCCTTGTACTGAAAGGCCGTTCGAAATGTATAATTTATGTGGACCAGGTAGCCGCCACACGTGTGGACCATCCCTTTAGGTTTGCCTGTTGATCCTGAGGTGTAAAGAATGAACAGCAGATCTTCCGAGTCCATTACCTCCGCCGCACAGTCAGTATCAACCTTCGACATTTCCGCGTTCCAGTCAAAATCACGTCCTGCTTTCATTTCAGGTTTGGAGCCTATACAGTCGAGGACAATAGTAGATTCTATTGACGGACATTTTATCAACGCTTCATTTACAATTGCCTTAAGATCGATCCTCTTTCCGCCTCTGAACGATCCATCTGCCGTTAAGACAAGTTTACATCCTGAGTCATTAATTCTATCAATTAATGACCCTGCAGAAAAACCGGCAAAGACCACGGAGTGAACAGCCCCGATACGCGCGCATCCTAATACGGCGTAGGCCAGTTCGGGTACCATAGGCATGTAGATACAAACGCGATCGCCCTTTTTTATACCCTTTGCTTTGAGCATGTTGCCAACCTTACAGACCTGCTCATGAAGCATTTTGTAGGTTATGTGTTTCGGCTCGTCTTTGGGATCGCTGGGCTCCCAGATAATTGCCGTCTGATTTGCCCTCGATGGCAGATGGCGGTCAATACAATTCTCCGTTATGTTCAGTTTGCCCCCGATAAACCATTTGACCTCCGGTTTATGAAAGTCCCACTCCAACACCTTATCCCATTTTTTCTTCCATACAAAATCACTGGCTACGTCGGCCCAGAATTCCTCGGGTGATTGAATGCTTCTATTGTATTGATCCTGATAATCTTCGAAAGATTGAATATTACTCATAAACGCGTCTTGGTTTCATTTTAGTCCTTTCAAATGCCTTCCATAAGGGCCAATGAATTTGCATGTATTTAGTGCCACGGCTTGATCGTAAAAACTTGCACATTTCCTTCGATCCGATCGAAGACGACCATTCGAAATGTATCCGTTTAAGTGACAAACGTTAGCGTTAAAATTCTATCCTTTTTCCGGAAATTCAAATTTTGTTCAAAAGTGTGTTAAAAACACATGGGATAATTTTCGTAAATTTCTTTTGAGCCCTCCGTAAATGAAAGACCTTTCTGCCTCTATCGTCGCGTATAAGAGTCCCGCAAGCATTCTGGCCCAAACAATCCATAGTTTCCTGAGCGCCACGAAGGACTCGAGACTATTCCTGATCGACAATTCTCCCACCGACCAGCTTAAATACCTGGCCTATGATCCGCGAATCACTTATATCTTCAATTCCAGGAACATCGGCTTTGGAGCGGGACATAATATCTCATTGAGAAAAATAATCGATGAATCGAGGTATCATCTTGTGTTGAACCCCGACGTTTATTTTGACGGGGATGTATTAACAACTCTTTACAATTACATGGAAGAGAATCCGGATACCGGCCTGGTTATGCCCAAGGTATTATATCCCGATGGCCGGCTTCAGCCGGTGTGCAAACTCCTTCCATCGCCAAAAACGCTCATTGTTAGAAGGTTTTTGAATTTTCTCACATCGACGCTGGAAAAAGAGAATTATCGCTATGAGCTCCATCTATCGGGTTATGATAAGATCATCGATGCACCCTTTCTTTCGGGGTGCTTTATGTTTTTAAGAACGGAAGCATTGCGTAGTGTAGGATTATTTGACGAACGCTTCTTCCTTTATACCGAAGACACCGATCTCTCACGACGTATTCATAAACATTTCAGAACCGTTTTTTTTCCCGGTGCCACAATTCATCATTACCATCAACGTGGATCATACAAAAGCCCATTATTGTTGTGGCGTAACATCCTCAGTGCCGTGAGGTATTTCAATAAATGGGGATGGGCGATCGACGAAGAACGTGAAAGCTTCAACAGTCGCGCAATGCAACAGGTGTTGTTAAAGTCAAGCAAACTAACATAACCACCGTTATCCATGAGCCCCGCTTACACATTTGAAAGGCCCCTCGTACACTATTACGTTACCATAACGAGCTTATGTCTCGCAAGTATAACATTGCCATTCTCTACGGGTACATGTCATACGGCCATCGTTATTTATTTGCTGAATTGGGCTTTCGAAGGCAACTGGAGTGAGAAATTCTCAGTAATTAAAAGTAATGTGTTGATCATCCTCATCATCGTGCTTTTTATAATGGAGTTATTTGGTACTTTGTATACTGACGCCGCCGGGGGCACAGGTATTGAGAAGAAGGTGTTTTTCGTGCTTCTTCCTGTTGCGTTGGCTACCAGCCAAACAAGACTGACAATAAAGAACATCTATCAGATCCTTTACTGTTTCGTGGCGTCGTGCCTGATAGGCACCATTATCTGTCTTGCTAATGCGTACTATCAGATAACGTTGCTCACTGAAGGAACGCCCTTGGCTATACTTTCGTATCTGGATGCTTCCGACTATAAAAGCCTGAATTCAGGTGCACATGATGGATGGTTGTCATTCTCATATATATCACTGGCAAGTGGAATAGGAATACATCCGACTTACTTTTCCCTTTACCTGGCATTTGCAATCACATTTCTTTTGTTCAGGCTGGATGACGGGCACGCCTGGGTGCGAAGAGTCTCGTGGTTGCTGATTGGGTACTTCTCATTTTTTATTGTACTCCTGAGCAGCCGGATTATAATTGTTGGCATGCTGCCCATTTTTGGCATCGCAATCTTTCAGGCGCTGCGATCGAAAAACACGCGGGGTAAAGCGCTACGACTCACTGTAGTTGTGAGTCTCTCGGGCAGCTTGCTTTATCTTAACCCGGTAAGTCGTTACAGAAACTTACAGGAGATACCCTTTGCGTCTCTCCACATTCAATCAAACAGCAACTACATTAATTCCACAGAGATCAGGGCATCTCTCTGGTGGCTGGGATTAAAAGCATCAGAGCGTGTTAATCTTATTTGGGGAACTGGCACCGATGACGTTTACGATGCTATGAAACAAGTCAGCGAGGATTATCAAGTTACAAACAGTCTTGAATCATACGATCCACACAATCAGTTCCTTTTTACACTGCTCGGATCCGGCCTCATAGGATTGGCGCTATTGGTCGCATTAATGGCCTTCTCTTTTTTCAATGCAATTGTCAGTCAAGACTATCTTTATGCAACATTCATTTTTCTATTTGTCCTGCTTTGTATTACGGAGACTGCTCTCCAGCTTCAAAAGGGTATCGTGTTTTTCGCGATCTTTTTTTCGCTGCTGGCTTTCAAAAAACGAACAGTCCCCATTTCTCCAACATTAAATATCGCTTGAATTTGAAACATAACGGTAACGATACTGATTTGAGAGTTCATGTGCTTAAGACACTCCTTTACTACGACATTTTCAACTATCCATTGAAGTGCAAGGAGGTGTTTAATTTCCTGGGAACGAATAGCATAACCGAAGCCGACGTACAACATACTCTGGAATTGCTGGTCAAAGATGCCGTAGTCTTTCGCTTTAACGACCTTTACAGTATTCAACCTCATGAATCAAACGTTCACAGGAGACTGACAGGAAACATGGAAGCCGAGAAGTATCTCGGTATTGCTCGTGAGAAAGCAAAATTAATTTCAAAATTCCCGTTCGTCAGAGCTGTGCTTGCCTCGGGTTCGTTGTCGAAGGGATACATGGATGAAAGATCCGATATCGATTATTTCATCATTACTGCTCCAAAAAGACTTTGGATCGCACGAACACTGCTGGTTATGTACAAAAGGTTGTTCCTGAAGGGGTCGCATAAGCACTTTTGCGTAAACTATTTTATTGACGAAGATCATCTTGAAATTGAAGAAAAAAATTTATTTACGGCAACCGAGCTTGCAACCGTTTTGCCACTTTACGGCGCAGAACAATACACGAAGCTGATCAAAACAAACAACTGGTTAAAGGGCTTTTTTCCTAATTATGCCGCCCGACATATTGAAAATGTGCCTGGGTTAACCATCAAAGGATACAAAAAGATCTTTGAAACCTTAATAAACGTATGCTTTGCAACGCGCATTGAATCATATTTCAGAAAACTTACCATGAACCGGTGGAAAAGGCTGTACGAAAAAGAATACTCAAAGGCTGATTTCGACATTGCGTTTAAATCGAAGGCATACGCATCAAAAAATCATCCTCAGCATTTTCAACGTACGATAATGGAGCGTTATACCGAAAAGGTGAATCTGTTTGATTTTTCCTTTGTGTCAAACAATAAACGAAATCTTTCCCTGGATGGAGGTATCGGATCTATCGGGCAGGAGCAGGTACGCAACGTATGAAGCTGCTGATCACACATTCTTACTTTTATAAACTCGATGCCAAGCAGTGGCGGTTCAAGCAGCCATATCCTCCGTTGGGAACGATCCTGGCTGCCTCAGTCCTTCGAAGGGAGGGTCATCAGATTGTTTTTTTTGATACCAATCTGAGGGACAGCCCGGACGAAATAATCCCTTTTCTACAAAAAGAAAAACCCGATTGCGTTATCATCTATGATGATGGGTTTAACTACCTGACCAAAATGTGCCTCACCAACATGCGTGAAGCCGCATTCAAGATGGCTGAAGAAAGTAAAAAACTTGGATGCATTGTCATCGCATCGAGTTCTGACGCGGCCGATCACTACAAGAAATATTTTGAACACACCGTTGACTACGTTGTGAAGGGCGAAGGTGAGGTTACGCTGACCGAGTTGATCCGCTCGCTGGAAAACAAGGCTGATGTGAGGCTGCTGCCAGGAATAGTTTTCTCAAAGGACGGGGAGTCTGTTGCGACACCGCCAAGGCAAGTGCTTCGCGACCTTGACGAACTTCCTCTGCCGGCTTGGGATCTTATCGATATTGACAGCTATCGGAAAATTTGGCAGAAGCATCATGGCTACTTTTCCCTGAATCTTGCTACAACGCGCGGCTGTCCGTTTAAATGCAACTGGTGCGCCAAGCCCATCTATGGAAACCGTTATACCTCGCGCTCACCCCAGCACGTGGCGACCGAGATTGAAATGTTGCTGAGCACCCATTCCCCCGATCATTTCTGGATGAGCGACGACATTTTCGGGTTAAAGCCGGGCTGGGTGCAGGAATTTGCAGAGGTCGTTCAAAGCAAACAACTCAAATTCAAGTATAAAATTCAATCCCGGGTAGATCTGTTGTTGCAGGAAGACACTCTCGACGCCCTGGTGCGGTCGGGGGCAGAAACCGTTTGGGTAGGTGCCGAGTCGGGGGCGCAGAAGATCCTGGATTCGATGGACAAGGGTACAACGGTAGACCAGATCTATGAAGCAACCCGCCTGATGAAAGAACGAGGGATTAAAGTAGGGTTCTTCATTCAATTCGGTTACCTGGGAGAGACCCGGCAAGACATAGACGCCACCTTAAAAATGATCCTGGATCTGATGCCGGATGAAATGGGAATTTCCGTTTCATACCCCTTGCCAGGCACGAAATTCTACGAAAAAGTAAAGGGTCAACTGAAGGATAAACAAAACTGGAGCGATTCTGACGACCTGGCCATGATGTTCCGGAGCACGTACAGCAGTGCCTACTATAAAATGCTCCACCAGTACATTCATGCCGTTTATCGAAAACACAAAGGATACGCGTCGCTCCGGAAACTCTTTCAGCGGCCATTGCGTCTAAACCATAGGGAACTTCGTTCGGGACTGGCGACATTTTACTATATTCCTACTTCATTCGCGCAGCGGTTGCGATTGGCAGAGTTGGAGCAGACCTCGTACTTAAGCAACGGATGAATTTCCAATCAACCACTAAAAGACTTTTGACCTACATGCGTTATTAATTCGGCACGTTTCGGAATAGCTGACACGTCCGCATACCTGACTTCTTCATGGCAGCGCCATTTGACCATATCGCCACCTTCGACTCGGTCCTTACCCGAACTGCGATTGGGCAACTCCAACGCAAGCATGTCTGGAACTACCTGGAAAGAATTACGCCAGACCTCGACGGCCTGGAGATACTCGAATTGAATTGTGGAACCGGAGACGATGCCCTTCTTTTCAGCGACAAAGGATTTAATATCGTTGCGACCGATGTCTCGGAAGAAATGCTGAAGGTCACTGTTCAAAAAGCAAATCAGTTCTCAATGCAGAACAAGATAAGCTCGCATTATCTCGATCTCGATAGTTTCGACGAAACATTATTCGACAAAAAGTTTGACCTGATATTCACTAATTTCGGCGTAGCAAATTGTATCAACCCCGACGCGTTAAGAAAACTGCTGCATAAGATCCCATCGCTACTTTCTCCAGGCGGAAGGTTCATCGCGGTGATCATGCCAAAGTTCTGCCTCTGGGAAAGTTTGTATATGCTCATGAAGTTTCGGTTTAGAAAAGCATTCCGGAGGATGACAAACAAAGGCGTGATGATGGATATTCAGGGAAATAACATCAAGACCTGGTACTACAATCCTTCGAGAATCAAAAGATGGGCGGGACCACTTTTCAAGACCGTGACGACGCGCCCCGTTGGTTTCGCCTTACCCCCTTCACAACTTGAATCGGACTTCACCAGAAGAAAAGGGTTTCTCCTTCGGTTAAATAATCTTGAGAAAAAATTCCAGAGGATAGGTATTCTCTCCGTAATGGCCGATCAGTATATTATCGACCTGCAGCTTAAATAGGTGTGCTGAAAAATAATAATCTTACGAACCATAGTTCTATCATTTAAAAGCAGGTTTTCAAGAAACTTCTATGAAGTAAAAATGCATCTCCCGCAGATCGTCGCCGATTTAAAATACCGCAGAAAAATCGCAGAGAAAGTTTTCGGCGTAAATCAGCGCCTGCCTCGTGCTACTAGGTGGTGCATTCGATCAGCGAATTCTGCCAGCATACGCAGGCGGGAAAAAGATGTAAAACTTTTTCAGCGACCCTAAATATACCCTGCGTTGAATCCTGACCTAAAAGAACATGCATTAGCTGACCAGTTCGCTGCTGTTGATCGCGCGTTTAGCAAACAATCCCACCATTACGACGAGGAAGATCGGGCAAACCCGATCCTGAAGGATATGCGTGAGCAGGTGTATGCCCACGTGCACAGATATTTGAAACCAGGTTGCTCAATACTCGAACTCAACGCAGGTACAGGTATAGACGCGATGCATTTTGCTTCTTTGGGTCACCGCGTACACGCAACAGATCTTTCATCCGGGATGATCGAACAGATCAGAGAGAAGATGCACTACTCCGTGTCTCAGGGTCGTTTGACCTGTCAACAACTTTCATATGATCAGCTTCAACACGTGACCGGTGAGAAATTCGATTACGTTTTTTCCAATTTCGGAGGACTCAACTGTATTCAGGACCTTTCCGACGTAACGAAAAACCTGAGCAGGCTTCTTCATCCGGGCGCCTATGTTACGTTTGTTGTTATGCCGCCTGTGAGCTTGTGGGAACTTGCATGGATCTTAAAAGGAAATCCAAGCCAGGCATTCAGGCGGTTACACAAGGATGGTGTCAAAGCGCATCTTGAGGGCGAGTTTTTCGAAACGTACTATCATTCTTTGACAAAAATAAGGAACGCGTTTGGGCCAGAATTCAGACTCGTTCGTTCCGAAGGACTATGCTCTTTATCTCCACCACCCTCACCAAAAGAATTTGCATTGAGAAATCCCAGGTTGTATAAGATGTTACGCCGGATGGATTCGCTCGTTCGGTCTTTCCCGCCTTTTAATCGGTGGGCTGATCATATTGTCGTCACCTTCAATTTAGTCCGCTGACGAATGACGTTAAGGGAGGAATTGAAACAAAATGTTTCGTTGATACCTGACAACGGTGTTTTCTATCAGGCGGACCTTGCAAAGCAGAACGATTTCGAACAAATGTATCTTTCCTTGAGGCAGAAGGAGAATCGTTTGTACACCGATGAAATTGTAAAGAGTCTACCGAACATTCCGGCCGATCATGCATTGGGACGCGAATGGAAAATACGTCGCATTTCAGCCGGCAAGCTTATATCCTATTTAAAGGGAACACCGCTCAGCGGCAGGATCCTCGAAGTGGGTTGCGGCAATGGTTGGCTTGCAAATAAAATGGCTTCCGAACTTTCTGCAGACGTATTGGCATTGGACGTTAATGAGACCGAAATTCTGCAGGGGGCAAGGATTTTTTCTTCTGAACGATTGAGCTTTGTTTATGGAGATATCTTCAGCATCAATCTCAATACCATACGATTTCATTGTATAGTCCTACCCAGCAGCATTCAATACTTCCGCAACATTCAGCCATTAATAAAACACCTCCTTCAACTACTCAGTCCACGTGGAGAAATCCACATTCTGGACAGTCCCCTTTACTCATCTAACAGGGCAGTAATTAGCGCTAAAAAAAGGAGTGTCGAGCATTTTACGAGGTTAGGGCACCGCGATATGGCGCGGTTTTACTTCCATCATACTATGGAAGAAATCGGTATCTTTAAGTATAAGATCTTAGAAAATCCAAACTCGATAGTCTCAGTGATCAAGCGACGAATATTTAAAGCTTCACACCCTGCGTTTCCATGGATCGTGATCAAAGCGGACTAAAAAAAGAAAAGACCATTAGCACTTTCTTTTTTGAACTGCCTTCGCGAAGAAGCTTTTATTTTGTCAAAATCATGCGTTTTGGGTATGCAATTTTACCATCGGCAACAAGTGCATTCGACGAAAGCATTATTCCCGCCCGATGAATTCAAAAGCATTAAATTGGTAACTTTGATCGAAAGACCGAGTGTGAATCCAAACTCATTTCTATTTAAGACCAGCCGAAGGATATCGAAAGCACCTCGTCCCGTATCCCATGGATTGTAATTGCTTAATGTTTGAAATTCTATAGGACGATACTGCAGCCTCTTCTCGCGATGTTAAATCCCGTTGAAAAACAGAAGGGGCTGTGGGTAATCCTGCTGATGGTATTGAGCGCCCTACTTGATTTCTTTAGCCTGGCTTCATTCCTGCCCCTTTTTGTTCTTCTCGTAAATCCCGGGTTCATTTCAACGAACAAATATGCCGCGCTCTTATACAATACACTTGGGTTTCCCTCTCCAACGTGGTTCATAGGTTTTCTTGCACTAGCTGTACTAATCTTTACACTGCTCAAAAATGTAATTGTTCTATGGATCACACGCTCGAAGGCGGCTTATACTTTTGCTTTAGGCAGTAACTTGTCGTCCAGGATGTTGTCCAAGTACACAGCAATAAGCTATCACAGATTCACACAGCTGGATTTTAGCAATGAATTAAACAGGATTGCAAATCTCCCGATCGCGTTCGCAAATAATATCATAATGCCACTTGGAACCCTGATTTCAGAGGGACTGGTATTTATGCTACTCTTATTTTGTGTTGTCCTCTATGACATCAAGGTCTTTGCTTTTCTATGTGTTATTCTCGTTCCGGTGGGCATCGTTTACAGAATGAAAAGACTACGTATAAAAGAAACCAGCCTCGACCTGAAAGAGAAATGGCCTCTCACTTTAAAGTATGCATTGCAGGTAGTAGAGGGACTTTCGGAAATTAGAGTTTTTGGGAAGGAAGCCTTTTTCAAGAATCGCTTCGAAATAATTAGCAAAAGCTTGGCTGAGACGTTCACGCGCGAGCACACAACCCAATCGGGGACCTCAAGGCTAACAGAAATTATTGCTGCATTTATCGTGTGTTCTCTGATAATCTACTCACTCCTTCTCGGTCAAAACTATCAGCAAACCATTTTACTTCTTGGGATTTATGCCGGGGCGAGTTTCCGTATAATACCCTCTTTGAATCGCATCCTCAATGCCTCACTTCAAATCAAGACGCACGAGTATCTTTTTCATGAGTTGGAAGAATTATCAAATCCAGGTCTGCCCGGCAACACTATGCCGAAATCCGCCGTTTCCTTTCATGAAAAAATCCAGCTTGATGACATTTCCTTCAGTTATCCCGGCGGGCCTAGCCTGCTTGAACATGTTTCATTCACTATTCGCAAGGGCGAAAAAATTGCAATAGTTGGCAGGTCCGGGTGTGGAAAGACAACACTCCTCTTGATTCTCCTTCGTTTTCTTCCGAACCACGGCGGCAAAATATTATTAGATGGAAAAGACATCGCGATTGAAAATTACAGTGCTATGCAACCAATCTTTAGCTATGTTCCTCAAAATCCTTACACGATCGATGGTTCAATACTCGAGAACATTGCGTTTGGCGTGACCGGTGACAATGTCGATCACGAAAAAATCCGGCAATTAATCCATGACCTTGACTTGGGCGAAATTATCAGGCAGCTGCCTGATGGGCTGGCGACGCAGATCGGTGAACGAGGAATCAAGCTATCCGGTGGGCAGCGCCAGCGTATTGCGATTGCCCGGGCGCTTTACGCTGATGCAGAGGTTCTGTTACTGGATGAAATTACCAATCAACTGGACGCACAGACCGAACAGGAAATTGTAAAGACGCTCGAAAAAGTGGCCCAGCAAAAGAAGACGATCGTTATGATCACGCATCATAATGATTTATTGAAGCATTTCGACCAGGTATTGAAGATTGAGAATGGTATTCTTTCTGATCACAAAGTTGTTCAATCCTTAATTTAGTCATGCCTATGCAGGAGAATGACGTCTTCGTGAGTATTGTTGTTCCTACCTATAACCGGGCTCATTTAATTGGAGAGACCATTCAGAGCGTAATTGATCAAACCTATTCTAATTGGGAATTGATTATTGTCGATGATGGGTCCGAGGATGACACCAATAATATTATCGACAAATTCGTAGACAAGAGAATACATTATTTCAAGATTGATCACTGTGGAATATTCGGTAAAGTCAGAAACATTGGTATGCACAGGGCGAACGGCGACCTTATCGCGTTTCTGGATTCAGACGATTTGTGGAAGCCAAACAAACTATCATTTCAACTCTCGCTCCTCAAACAGGACCCCGACGCAGGATTCATTTTTGGCCATGCTGAACAATTTGGAACAGGATCTATTCCCCCACCTCAGTTGGAATCCTTTTACTCAGGCAACGTTTTCATTCCCTTACTACTTGAAGAACGTTTTGTATTCGTTGTGCCGTCGGTCATGTTTAAGAAAGAAGTGTTGGATAAAGTTGGATACATTGACGAAAGTCTGGTCATCGGCAGTGACGTCGACTTCTTTCTTCGAATGGCTTGTCATTACAAAGGAATTTTCAGCAACGAAATTTTGGTAAGAACAAGGAAACACGACCAAAACACTTCAAACAGCTTAGAGGTAGCGTCTCATCTCGAGCACACGCTAATGGTTGACAAGTTTTATAAGGACGGGTATTTAAATAAAGAGCAGCATGTTTTTTTGACGTCGACACAGTTTTATAAACTTGGCTTGTTGCACCTTCGGACGAAAAAGCCCAAAGAGGCAATGGATAGCTTTCTTCGTTACATAAACCTCAAGCCATTACATTACAAGGGATGGATTCGACTTGGGCAAGCCGCCCTGCAAACTCTGTCATAACCTCCGAGGACCAAGCGAGACAGTTTTTAGAATTATCTCCTTGTTCATGTCTTATATAGCTCCGACAGCTGACGAACAGTCCAATTTATGGAATGGGTGTTTGCCCACTGTTGTGCAGATTGTGTTATTCTCCTATGCGACACGTGATCTCTTAAAATCTCCAGCGTCTGATTAGCTAAAGCCACGTGGTCCTTTACATCCACCGTTACGCAGCAAGACGGTTCGTCATACATCAATCCTACCTTTGTCCCGCACACGAGAACCCCGCTGCTCATTGCTTC
>DASVBA010000783.1:0-9457 GCA_036376095.1 Chryseolinea sp. | reverse complement strand
GTTGTGCCGCTTAATCTTGTGGGTGCGGTAGACCTGCTGTTGATTTCTTTGATGGGAATGAGCATGGTGATGTGGTTCCTTGAAGACGAAAGAGAAAATCTCAATAAAGAAAACAAAGAACTCGATAGCTTTTTATCGAATACGTCGCACGACTTGCGTACGCCCATTGCATCTATACTCGGGCTCACGTACCTGGGCAAAATAGAATTGCAAGAAGAAAAGGCCCGGACTTTTATGAACATGATCGAAGAGCGTATCAAAAAACTTGATCTTGTAATCGGCGATATTCTGAGTCTGTCGCGAAGCAAAAAAATTGACCTTAAAATAGAGGATCTGGATTTTGCCAAATTGTTGGATGAGACAATGGCGGACATCAGGTTTAACAAAGGTGTCTCGGCTATACAGCTGGAATATCAGACCGATACAAGCCATGTATTCAAATCGGATTACAATCAGATGAAGATCATCCTGATCAATCTGATGGCGAATGCCGTAAAGTACCATAACCTTAATCAACCGAACCCTTATATACGGGTTTCATTCAAAAGATTAAAAAGCGTTGTCGAGATCGCTATTCAGGATAATGGCCAGGGCATTTCGAGGGAAAGCCTTCCAAAGATCTTTGATATGTTCTATCGCGCTTCATCCACGACCGAAGGAACCGGCCTTGGATTATATATAGTTCAGGAAGCGTTAAGCAAGATAAAGGGAATAATCCTCGTTGACTCCGAATTAGGAAAGGGCAGCACATTTAAGATTGTGCTGGATGAAGCATGAAAAATTGCTCTAGCCAGAGCGTTATTGCAAGTGTTTTAAAATTACCAATTCTTCATTTTTCAAGAATCGCCACTCGCCTCTGCCCAATTCTTTTTTCGTCAATCCGGCATACACGGATCGATCGAGTTTCACCACCTCGTACTCCAATGCTTCGAATATTCTTCGAATAACTCGGTTCCAACCAATGTGGATCTCTATACCAACAGTCTTGCGGTCGTCTGAAACAATCGCCAGATCGTCAACCATCGCGACCCCTTCTTCTAATCTCACCCCATCAATTATTTTCTGGGCATCTCCCTTGGTCAGAGGACGGTCCAACTCCACCTTATAGATCTTCTTCACATTATAAGAGGGGTGCATAAGCTTTTCAGCCAGGTCGCCGTCGTTAGTTAGCAATAGAAGTCCCGTAGTATTCCTGTCCAGACGTCCAACCGGGTAGACGCGTTCTTTAACGTAATTGGCAATGAGATGCATTACCGTATTCCTTTCCTCAGGATCAGAGGTCGTAGTTAGAAAACCCTTCGGCTTGTTCATCAAAATGTAAACAGGTTTTTCGCGGCGAAGTAATTTTCCTTCGTGACGTACCTCATCGCCGGGGTTTACCTTGTATCCAAGTTCAGTTATGGTGACGCCATTAACTGTGATGAGTCCAATCTTTATGAGTTCGTCAGCTTCACGGCGGGAACAAACACCGCTATTCGCAATGAATCTGTTTAATCTGATTTTTCCGGTAGCTGTCGCCTCTTCGGAAGACGTGTGTTTCTCCTGCCCGCCGGTCCTTTTGCGGAATTGTTCCTTCTCAAATTTTGGCTTACGTTCTCCTCTAGCTGACTCTTTATCGAAATTTGAATAACGCGGTCTTTTTGAGGAACGGTCTCTGTCGGACCCAGACGATTCATTACTCTTATTAAAGTTAGTGCGTGGTCTTGCGGAGGAACGCTCTTTTCCGGCGCCAGACGATTCATCCCTCTTAGTTCGAAAATCTTTATCAACGTTAGTACGTGGTCTTTTGAAGGAATGCTCTTTTCCAGCACCCGAGGATTCATCCCTCTTTCGAAAATCCTTGTCAAACGCAGTACGTGGCCTTTTTGAAAAATGCTCTTTTCCCGGCCCAGAGCTTTCGTCCCTCTTCCCTCTAAAACCCTTGTCAAAGTTTGAATTGCGTTCTCCTCTTGAGGAATTCGGTTTTTTGGAACCAAAGGAGTCGTCCCTCTTTCCGAGCGCGTCTTTACCAAATTTTGAATAGCCTCCTGCTCTTGACGAATTCGTTCTGCCTGAACCTGAGTTTTCGTCCCTCCTATCTCTTTTGCCACTGAATTCAGGCCTGGATGGACCTGATTTATCGGGGAAAGGTTTTTTCCATCCACCAGCTTTTGATGAATTCCGATCACCTGCAAATTTTCCGGAATTTCCCCTGGAGTTTGTTCGCTTTGGAAACGACTCGCCTTTGTCTTTTTGGTTACCGCTGTTTTTTTTTGGCGATGAGCGTCTGGCGTCAAAACCGCCGCCGCTTGATCGGCGAGGACGACCGCGGCCGCCTGGAGTATCCGATGAGTTACGGCTGGGCATCGGGTTCTTTTGATTCAGTACTGTCGCCTATCGAATTCACTTCACTGACAAAATCCTTCGGCACCGGGAGCTCCACGAGATCATTAATGCCAAAGTATTCCATGAATTTTTGTGTGGTCCCGTATAACATCGGTCGTCCAATGGTTTCGGCCTTACCTGTTATCTCAATGAGCCCTTTATCCAGTAATTTCTGAACGGCGTAGTCGCAATTTACGCCTCTGATGTTTTCAATTTCCGTCTTTGAAATAGGCTGCTTATATGCAATTATTGACAATGTCTCCATCGCAGAAGTAGATAACCTCTTTTTCGACTGCTGCTTGAGCATTATTCCAATGCTTGCCTGATAGGCTGGTTTGGTCAGGAATTGATAACCCCCGGCAGCTTTGTAAAGCTGGAAGGAGTATTCTTCACTTTGGAATTTTTCATCAAGCCGCTGGATCGCACTTACGATATCTTCTTCAGGAACTTCAGCATTAAACATTTCCGACAAACAACCCTTGATATCTGAAACCTTGATCGGACTAGGCGTGCAGAAAATCAGGGCTTCAATGTGATTTTGTAAGAAGTCCAATGTGATAGTGGTTAGTTGATACTATAAATTTTGTAAAGCTACATCGCCACAAGATGTTTAGTCTTGTTGCATCATTTTAGCTTCGATGGACTGCGTTGTATGAGGCACAGCGATCAAACGTTCTTTCGGTATAAGTTTGCCTGTAACTGAGCATATACCGTAAGTTCCGTTCTTGATCCTAACCAACGCATTTTCCAAGTTCATAATGTACTTCTGCTGTCTGGCGGCGAGTTGGCTGAGATTTTCTTTTTCTGCAGTTTCGGCTCCGTCTTCGAGCACTTTTGTATTTCCGCCTGACGTGGCGTCCGTTCCCTCATCATTGTTTCGGTTCAGGGTTTCTTTCAGGATCCTGTACTCGTCTCTGGCCTTGTCCAGTTTCTTATTAATAAGGGATGCAAATTCTAGTAACTCGTCTTCCGAATATCTTGTGCGTTCGTCAGTCGAAGTTACTTTTAAGGGTTTATGTGCAATTGGTCTTTGATTAGGCACTGGGAAAATGTTTAACTGTGGAGGCGCCGGCTTGGCTGCCACGGGAGCAGGTTTAACAGGTGCGGGTTTCTCAACCTTTTCAACCTTCTTCGGTGCTACAACCTTTACTGCCTTTTCTGCCTTAGGTTCTGGTTTATGTACTTTCTTAGGAGCAGCTACTTTTTTAGGAGCAGCCTTCTTTGCCACAACGGCCTTCTTAACCGGAGATTTGGCGACTGCTTTTTTTGCAGCTGCCTTCTTAGGCTGAGCCTTTTTCGCTTTAGCAACAGTAGTCTTCTTTGCTTTTGCTGCTTTGGGTTTAGCAGCCGATTTTTTTGCGGTCTTTGTGCTAGACTTCTTATTCTTAGCCATAATAGTATATCCCCGTTTGGTAAAAGATGCGCAAAATTATGCGCTCAGCCCCGAAAACAAAAAATATTGGCCAATTAATTCCCGAATCCTCAAATCGGCCAAAATTTGCTGCAAACTTAAGGGTGATCATGATTCAATTCTATTATGTCCCAAGCTTCAGACCACAACTATTTGGATTATTGGTGCGCTTAAAATCTTGTTGCAACAGCCACTCTGTTTAAGAATGTCCTGACATCTCCGCTATCGTCGAACACCTCGAACTTTACCATGTAGTATCCGACCCTTACCTTGCCACCGTCGTCGCGGTCACCATCCCAGCGAAGGGTTCCCTGCGTTCCCAGGATTTCGTTGTTTGCCAGCTGCCTTATGGGATGGCCCTGGGCATCGAGTACCTCGACGTTTGCAACGTATCCCCCGCGATCAAATTCGTAATGGATCCAGACAAAATCAGGCTGTCCAGTTACCGGAATAAAAACCTCCGGCTCTATTTGGACAGGCTCGTCGTTATAATCCAAGTCGCCCCGGCTGTTGGAGTTAAGGTAGCCCGGAGTTGCATATCCTGACGTCGTACTGGACGACTTCCAATTTTGAACATTATGGGTTGAGATGCCAAAGGCAATACGTTCCAAGGACACGCCTTCCGGATCCTTTATAAAAATGGAATGGAACGACTTTGCATAGTGGAAAGAATCCATGATCAAACCATTGCTGGCCGTTATAACAATTGATCCCGCGTCATCATTTAATGCAGGCATATCATCAATTTCAATAATGGCCTGCTCGTTGGCCGATGGGTAATCGCTTTTTAGTATCTCGAGGTCCTCAGTGAAAACCATGTACGCTCCGGGAGAGAGCAGCACATCTCTGGCTGATATGATTCTAGCGTTCGCTATCGTGTCATTTTCAAAATTGCCGATCGACCAGTTCTTGAGATTGAAAAACTTTCCTGAAGCGTTTACAATCTCCACAAAATCCACTCCAGCAGGACGAGGGTCAAACAGGATCTCGTTGATTAAAATGTCAGATGGCAAGGGATTTTCAGGAAGGCCGAAAATAGTCCTATTGGAAGATTCGGATATCTCGTTGCCTGCACAGTCCGCGATCGAGTTAACGGTTAGACTATACGATGTGCCTTTAGAAAGTTCCGTCGCCAGTTCAATTAGCAGCCCGACAGGTGAGTTGACGGAAAACGAAACACTCTTCACCATAATCGGTGGGTCAACAACAAAATTTTCAGGCAACGGGACTTCGGGCTGCAGCTTTTCATTGAAGGTAACCTGAATGATATAAGGTGACACAGGAATGGCTGAACGCAATGCGGGTCCTGTAAGATCAGGGTTGCTGGCAAGGACAGAATTTTGCGCTCCTGGAGTTCCACCTGCGGGATGTTCTGCCACCACCCAGTTCTCACCTTCGGCGCAGACATTTTCAGGATCGATCAGCTCTAACGACCATCCTCCTTCCTTCTTCCGGCTGCTTCCATACCAATCGATCGAGTAGTGTAAGGAGTCTATTGTCTTGCCAGCCCCATCTTTTAATATCAGGAGATCGTCTGAATTATTTAAGGATGGAAAATCCGCCGATCCATAGGAGTTTACATCGATCGAAAACAACAATGGGTTGGAACTGAGGATAAGAAATTCAGCAGGCGACAGCACTAAACCTGCAATAACTAATGTGGAGGTTCCATCACTAAGGGTCCAACCGTCTAAGTTGATTGAATTTTCACTTCGATTGAAGATTTCAACAAACTCAACCTCCGGCAAAGACATTTTAGGAGAAGGGTCGGCAAGTATTTCTGTGAAGATCATGTCCTTGAATTGGACAGGTGTTAGTCTTAACAGACTGAACGTTTTCTGCGTATTCTGAATCAAATTGCCATACTTGTCACTAATGCCAGAGATCCTAATGACGTATAAACCTTCTTCAGCAAAATTTGCAGTGAAAGTTAGAACTACGCTACTGTTATCGGTAAGTGTTACATTATCCGGAAAACCGAATCCATCTATGGAATAGTTGTTTGGATTAGAGGCAGTCGAGGTCTCGATGTCTTCCGAAAAAGTAACTTTAAGTCGATTTGCCGACAACGTCTCGACTTTGCTTACTTCGGGTGGAGTAACATCCGAAACACCCTCTGCTTTTACCGAAAAGTCATCAAAGTAAAATTTGTCACTTCTGGTTGGGCTATAACTGCAGAGCACACCAACGTAGGCTGAAAAGAGATGTTCATTATCCTGCGTTGTTCCTTCAATTTCATAGGTACCAGTCGCTCCAAGATCACTATATATCTCCCATGTCCCGTCGCGATCTCGAGTGACTTTCATTCGCATGACAGTCGTTGGGTTGTCGAGCTTTCCGTCCACTCCATCAATGATCCGCGTGATAATTGACCCGCTCTGTTTATACAAACTAACGTCATCCGAGGTATTACCCAACTGAATGAAGTATCCGTTTAATGAACTTGAGAGATCCGCTTTGTCCGACACCAGGTAAAGCCTTGCGAAATTCGATGTTGAAGGATTGAAGTCGAGTCGAACAAGAAACTCCCAGGTTGCGTCGTTTATCGATCTACAGTCAGTTGCCAAAAAGGCAACGTCGGTAGCCGGCGAGGCATTCAGTTTAAGCCGGCCTGAGTCAACGACAAACTTTGAAGTACTACCCACCCATGTGGGATTCGAAGCAAATTCGCCATCAGAAAAGTCGTCGACAACCTGAGCGAACATTTGTTGGCAGGACGTAACGGCGGCAACCATTAGAAAAAGTTTCGCCGTAATCGATTTCAGGTTCGAAAACCTGCATTTTTGTAAGATGTTTTTCATAAGCACAACGGGAAAACATTATTTTTGTAACCTTTATATAAACTTAAGAAAAAATGAAACTCGCAGTAGTAGGTGCTACAGGACTTGTGGGCCAGGAAATCCTGAAAGTTTTAGAGGAAAGAAGTTTTCCTTTCGATGAACTTTATCTGGTTGCTTCGGCAAAATCCGTTGGACAAACAATCACTTTTAAAGGTAAAACCTATGTGATAAAGGGAATCGAGGAGGG
This sequence comes from Chryseolinea sp., assembly GCA_036376095.1. Classification (GTDB taxonomy): domain Bacteria; phylum Bacteroidota; class Bacteroidia; order Cytophagales; family Cyclobacteriaceae; genus Chryseolinea. The sequence continues at coordinate 2,655 of DASVBA010000783.1, read as the reverse complement.
ATGTAAACTTGGTGCAGACATTGCCATCTTTTCAGCCGGAGGAGGCACATCGTTAGAGTGGGCTCCAAAGTATGCTGAGGCTGGCACTATAGTTATTGATAATTCGTCGGCTTGGAGAATGGATCCAACAAAGAAACTCATTGTACCTGAAATCAACGGACATGAGCTTTCTATTGATGACAGGATCATCGCTAATCCCAATTGTTCTACCATTCAGATGGTAATGGCGTTAGCTCCGCTACACGTGAAGTATAAAATAAAACGAATTGTAGTTTCAACATATCAGTCGGTAACAGGCACGGGCAAGGATGCAGTGCAACAAATGATGGATGAGCGAAAAGGTATTAATGGACCGAAAGTATATCCTCACCCGATCGATATGAACGCGTTGCCACACATTGACTCATTCCTGGATAACGGATACACAAAGGAGGAAATGAAGATGGTCAATGAAACGCGTAAGATACTTGGAGATAATTCAATCGGCGTTACGTCAACAACAGTGCGGATTCCGTCGATAGGCGGTCACTCCGAAGCAGTGAATGTCGAGTTCTACGAAGACTTCAATTTGAGTGAGGTTCGGTCAATTCTATCGACAGCCCCTGGGGTAATTGTACAGGATGACCCTAAGAATAACATCTATCCAATGCCGATCAACTCCAAGAATCGCGATGAAGTATTTGTCGGACGCATCAGGCGTGACGAATCTCAGCCAAATACCCTTAATATGTGGATTGTGGCCGATAACCTGCGCAAGGGTGCAGCTACCAATGCTGTTCAAATCGCGGAGTTTATGATGGAGAAGAGTTTAGTTTATTAGTAATTCGATTAGTAGTTAGTTTCAGAAAAGAGACTGCAGCGCTGCAGTCTCTTTTGTTATATGCGTATTTTTCCCCAGCCTCCTCCTCCGGGAGTTTTAATGATGATGCGGTCGCCTGCTACTACAACGAGCCCATCTGTGCCCTTTAACTTTTTTCTTTTGTTATCGCGGATAAGAAATTGCTCACCGGTTTTTCCCGGTAAACCGCCATTCATTCCAAAAGGGGCAACGATTCGATGTTGCGAAAGAATGCTGACCTGAAAAGACTCCTTGAAGTAAAATTGCCGCTCAACGCCATCACCGCCACTCCATTTACCCGAGCCGCCCGACCCTTTTCGGATTTCAAACTTTTCGAGGCGAACACCATATCTGTGTTCAACGATCTCCGGGTCTGTTATCCGCGTGTTGGTCATGTGCTGATGCACGGCACTGAACCCATTAAACCCTTGCCCTGCACCCACTCCGCCACAAATGGTTTCATAGTAGCCGAACCTGTCGTTGCCAAAAAGGAAATTATTCATGGTGCCCTGACTGCAAGATGAAAGCCTCAGCGCCTTCAGCAGGGTGTCTGTCAGGCGTTGACTGATCTCCGTGTTGCCACCGACGACAGCCGGTGATAATTTGTGATCACTGTGAAACACTGGATTAAGAATACATGTAGGTAAATGAGTGCGAACATTGTGCAGCAGGCCCTCATTAAGTGGTATTGATTCGTTGACCAGTAGTCGGAGGACATAAAGTATAACGCTATTGACAATGGCAGGCGTTGCATTCAGGTTTCCCTTGTGCACAGGAGCACATCCGGTAAAATCTATATGAAGCCTGTTTCTCTTTTTTGAAATGCTGACTTTCAGCTTAGATCCGTCATCCAGGTATTCTTCAGCACTATAGTATTTTTTTAACTGACGAAATTTTTTGCTAATGACGGCGCTCGCATGTTGCCGCAGTAGCGTCATATATTTTGTAACCTCCCCCGATCCGAACATCCTGCAAAGGTTAACCAACGATTCAGCGCCTTGCTCAAGGGACATTAGAGCGCCGTTGAGATCAGCAAGATTTTCCTCCAGTGCCCGCGTCGGAAATGTGGCAGACGTAAAAGCGGATCTCACGGCGTCCCATTGTGAAATTCTGTTCCTGACGAGATAGGTTGGGGCTATTACAACGCCCTCTTCTTCAAGGCAGGTGGCGTCGGAAGGCATCGATCCTGGCCGGCTTCCACCTACTTCTGCGTGATGTGCGCGATTGGCCACAAAACCGATTAGAATTTTCCTGACGAATACCGGTTTGATCAACGTTATGTCGGGAAGATGAGAGCCGCCATAAGCCGGGTGATTAGTGATTATCACATCTCCCTCTCCTGCACGCATTACCTTCATTACTGAGCGGACACAAACACCCATACTTCCGAGGTGTACAGGTATGTGTGGTGCGTTCACGACGAGGTTACCATCCTTGTCCAACAATGCGCATGAAAAATCAAGTCGTTCTTTTACGTTTACAGAAAATGACGTTCGCTGCAACAAGGTGCCCATTTCTTCGGCAATTGCCGTAAAACGATTTGTGAAGAGCTCTAGTTGGGCTTCGTCCGCCTTTGTCCTTTCGCTCCGGGAAGAATTGCCTAAGCGGATGATGCCGTTATTGCTGTTGTCAAGGACAAATGTCCATCCTTCCTCAACTAAGAGTGTTGAGGATTCGCTAAGTATCAATGAGGGACCACTCAAGCGAGCTCCTGGAAGTAGGTTTTCCCATTTGAAAACAGGACACTTGATCCATGATCCCGAAACGCGTATTCGTTTTGTCTTATCAGACTTAGGCGTGTATCGTCGTTCGGGCTC
>DASVBA010000792.1:0-3418 GCA_036376095.1 Chryseolinea sp. | reverse complement strand
AAAAAGCGTAACGAATCATTAAGGAAACTTGCCGCAAAACTTTCTGTTGGCTCATGCTTGTTAATGCTCAGCACAAGCTCTTTGAAATTTCCCTCAAATTCAAACACTTTGGTATCAACGAACTCCTTCTGAAAATCATTGATCGTTTGATATTGGGAGCTAGGCTTTATGTCACGCGTAAGCAGCATTGCCTTTGCTGTGTTGATAAAGGCACTGTAGCTGTGATATATGGAATCAGCGTATTGATTTTTGCTCAATGCCTCACGTGCCCACGCCAGTTTATCTTCTGAGTCGTAAAACAATGTGGACACCAGGTCAATCATTACCCCTGCGCACTCCCCTACGGCGGTGTGGAGAATAAAATTACGATCCTGACCCCAGTCAATGTATTCATCTGGAGTGGTCACACTTATGTCACCAAGCGGTTTCAGAATTTGATAAAAATGATTTCTACCAAGTCTCTTGAAGTAATCGTGATAATATTCACCATCAAGGCTGTTTGTTTCATAATCCGTTAACAAATAGCGAAGCGCGTCAGGACCGCGTTTGCTGGGGATCTTGATGATCTTGTCCGAGATAATTCCGTCACCATTGCTGAGTTTACCACCGCCTAACAAGATTACAAGGGCAGGCAATACTTTTCCGTTCTTGTCTTTGATCGTACTGCCATGCAAGCCAATACCTGCAAGTCCATGTTGTCCACAGGAGTTCGGGCAACCGCTTATCTTAATCTTGATGTCAGTGTTGTGTATGAGCTCGGGGAACTCTTCACGAATCACCTTTTCAAGTTGAAGCGAAATGGAAGTACTGTCGGATATACCCAGATTACAGGTATCCGTTCCGGGACATGCAGTGACATCTGCGACGCTATCAAAACCTGGCTCCGCCAAACCCACTTTATCCAATGCAACGTAAAGCGGTTTAATTGCCTCCGGACGCACATAACGAATGAGGTACCCCTGATTGATCGTAACCCGCATCTCATTTGATGCATACGCATCAACGATATCAGCAAAGTGTCTTGCCAGTTTCGACGACAAGTTGCCCAGCGGAAGTTTTACATATACGCCATAGAATCCATCTTGCTTTTGCGCGAATACATTGGTCTTGTACCAGTTTTGAAACTTGCCCTCATTAGCAATCAAAACCTCGTCGTAAACCTGAACCTCTGGTATGAAAGGTTCGGGCAGAATTTCTGTATTGATCTTATAGGTCTTGTTCTTCAACGCCTTCTTCTCTTCTTCCACAAGTGCCATCAGCTTTTCAAGTCCCAGGTCATCGAGAAGGAATTTCAATCGAGCTTTCATTCTTCTATTTCGTTCGCCGTAACGGTCAAACACACGTAAGACTGCTTCGGTGAATGGAATGATCTGATCCTCCTCAAGGAACTCATAAACAAGCTGTGCCAGGTAAGGGTTTGCTCCCAAGACGCCGCCAATGACTACACGGAACCCGCGCTTTCCAAACGCAATACGCGGAATAAAACCCAGATCGTGTATGAAGGCGAAGGCTGTATCTTTTTCGCTTGAAGAGAATGCGATCTTGAACTTCCGTCCCATTTCCTGGCAAATAGGATTGCGCAGGAAATATTTAAAGGTCTCATGGGCATACGGGGAGACATCAAATGGTTCATCAGGATCTATGCCGGCCGTTGCGGAAGCCGTCACATTGCGAACTGTATTTCCGCAGGCCTCGCGGGTAGTGATCTCGTCTCTTTCCAGCTTTGCCCATAGCTCAGGCGTTCTATCCAGACTTACGTAGTGAATTTGAATGTCCTGACGGGTGGTAGCATGCAGCGTGCTGCTTGCATATTCATCAGATATGTCGGCAATCCTGCGTATCTGCTTGGTCGTAAGACGACCGTAAGGCAGCTTGATCCGGATCATTTGGACTCCCTCCTGACGCTGACCATAAATTCCCCGCACTAAACGAAGGCTGCGAAATTTTTCACTGTCAATTTTTCCATCCCGGAACAGCCTGATCTTTTTTTCAAGGTCAATGATATCACGCGCAACGACGGGGTTGTTCAAATCTTCCAGTTCTGAGCGAAAGCTATCCATATCTATATACTTAGTAGTTATTCTTAATTCTTATCGATTTCAAAAATAAGCCCTCCTGTCTGCAGAAAATGGCTCGTATCACTTAGTAGCAATAAATTGACACCTGCTAGGTAACCTGCAGGGCGGTTGAATGCCAAGTTCGCCGCCTCTGCTTTCACCGTTAACTATTAGTCTGCACGTCAATTGTCTACCAATCATATAGGGATTAAAGGTAGCCGATCAGCGACAAAAATCAAATCATTAGTAATAAAAATTGTAATGAAAGTGAATTAGTCGCCCAGGTATGCGTACACAAACGATTGTTTACGGGAAAAGTTGGCGATCAGTTAACCTACGGAGTCTTCACTGGCTGTCGGTCTTTCGTCCGAACGACGAATTTCAGACCTGACCATACTTCATCAACTGCGCATACTTTCACATCGACGAGACCATTTGCCAAGCCAAAATCGCGGATAATGTTCTCGTCAAGATCGGTATCAATTTTTGAGGCTTTCTTCGGCCATGATATCCATAGCATGCCATTTTTTTTAAGGTGTTTTTTGCCCTCAAGGAACTGCTTTTTAAAGACTTCAAGTCGAGTCGCGAACACATGAATAAAGTCCATCTCCCCCGTTGCACGTGACTTCACGTCGGCTCCCTTTGGTAAAGGACTAAGCCAGTCAAAATAATTTTTAGGTGCGTCGTAGACGTACATCGTGGAGTTTTCTTTCACTCCTAATTTCTTAACCAACGGTGTTCCGCTATAACCGGCCATAGTTTCGGATCATTAAAAATGCAAAATGCCCCGGCTTTTTACCAGGGCATTTCACTTAACCTTAAATTACTTAGTTAGTTTTCATTTCCTAACTTCTCCATTTCTTTATCGAAAGTTTCCTTGAACTTCTCATAGTCATAGTCGATCTTAAGACGATCGTCCTTGGAAAGTCTTTCGTTGTAAGTAGCAACCAGGTCGTCAGCCGATAACTCGATAGCTATGTAAGTCTTGTAAGTAGCCTGACCGGTTTTCATTAATTTCTCACAGATGGTTTTGATACCCGTGAGTTTCTGATCAACGATCTCACGATTGAGTTGTTCGAACCTCTCCTCGACTTGTTCCTTGTTGTTCATCTCACGAGAGTTTGTGTAGTTGTCTGTCACAGCTTTCACTGTCGTTTGAATACTCGCAGCAAGTTCAGCTCGTGCATTTGCAAGCGCCTTCTTTTTAGACGTCACCTGGTCCTGACTTTCACCAATTGAATTTGCGCGGAAGAACTTCGTGCTGGTAAAATAATCGGGACCCGAACAGGGCACAGATACTTCAGTCTCACCTTTAGGGGCCTTTTCCTTGCTTTTACAGCCTATCATAAAGACGCCGCCTA
>DASVBA010000791.1:0-5878 GCA_036376095.1 Chryseolinea sp. | reverse complement strand
TGTCATTTATTGTATTCAAGAAAGGCTCAGCCTCCACGTGGCGCTGGGAAATGAAGATCATATTATCAAAATACAGTGTGTTGTCGACATCGCCGGTGACCTTCATATTTCTAACGTAATCGCTCGACGTTGTTGACATTGAAAAATTTTGGTTCGAACCAATTACAAACTCGAACTGCTTGGTCTTGCCAAGCACAAGAAAATAGACTCCCTGATAAGTAAGTGGCTTTTTACCTTCAAATGAAAACTCACCGACGTTATTGACCCTCGCCGTATCCTTTATGTAAGTGGTTTCACCGTAGTAATTACCGAGATAGATCGTCGTGTCCTTCAGACCCGTTATCTTGAACTTGAGATTATATCCACTTTGTCCGAATGCCGAAACGGAGCTCAGTAAAAAGAAAAAGATAGGGGTTAATCGCATAATTTTCATGTCGGGTGCGAAGTTCTGGAATTAATCGCTACAATTCAACGGCAATTAATAAGCCGAATTGTGCGTTAGTAACAAGCCCTTTGGCGTCAAAGTTTGAAGTTTCAACCCTAAACTTTCGCGTTTAAGGCGACAAAAATATAAACTTGGGGCTTGATTGCACTTGTCCGCCGTTGCCCACGCCGATATGTATCGGGCTTGGAGCGAAGGTGGACCGAACCGAACCGATTATGTCGCTTCAGATAACAAACCTCACGAAGTTTTATGGGCGTCAGAAGGCGTTGAATAATATCTCATTCGATGTCAAAGCAGGAGAGATCGTGGGCTTCCTCGGACCGAACGGTGCGGGTAAGTCTTCCACTATGAAAATTGCTACCTGTTACCTTCCCCCGACATCGGGGCAAGTGAAAGTACAAGGTCTTGACGTTGTTGAGGAGCCGACGAAGGTGCGAAGGATCATCGGTTACCTCCCTGAACACAACCCTCTTTACCTGGATCTTTACGTGCACGAATACTTGTCGTTCATCGGTGGACTCTACGGACTGAAAGGAAAAGTATTAAGAAGCCGCGTCAGCGAAATTGTAGAGCTTTGTGGTCTTACGCTTGAGCAAAATAAAAGGATCGAGGCCCTTTCGAAAGGATATCGCCAGCGTGTCGGACTCGCGCAGGCACTCATTCATGATCCGCAAGTATTGATCCTCGACGAACCGACATCTGGCCTCGACCCTAATCAGCTTGCAGAGATACGAAAGCTAATAAAAGCGATCAGTACAAATAAAACCGTGATATTCTCAACGCATATCATGCAGGAAGTACAAGCTTTATGTGATCGCGTTATTGTTATTAATAAAGGTGAGATCGTCGCCGATGATTCGCTCACTAATTTACTGCATAAACAGGGCGGAACAGTTATATTGATCGTCGAATTTGAGAGAGATGTCACCGCTGAGCAAATTGCTAAGATACCCGGCGTCGAACAGAGTCATACGATCGAAGGATGTAAGTTCAGGGTGGTGGCAAAAGATGCCGTTGATCTGCGGCCGGAGATATTCCGGTTTGCTGCTGACAACAATTTGTCATTGATTGGTCTAAAACAGGAGGAAAGCTCGTTGGAAAATATTTTTAGGGAGTTGACATCTCCAAATGAAGTTCAGGTATAAGCGATTTTAAATTATTTTTGCCCGGTTTTATTCTTCATGCTGCAAGTACTTTCAAAGGAATTTTCAAGTTTTCTCAATTCACTAATTGCCTACGTAGTAATCGGTGTCTTTCTTTTGTCAATGGGCTTACTCATGTGGGTTTTCCCGGACACGTCGGTATTGGAGTATGGATACGCGGACATGCAGACGCTGTTTTCACTGGCCCCTTATGTTTTTATTTTTCTGATACCTGCAATTACTATGAGGAGCTTCGCCGAGGAGAAGAAAGCGGGAACCATGGAGTTGTTATTCACAAAACCATTAAGCGATTGGGATATTATTCTTGGTAAGTATCTCTCCACTTTTTTGCTTGCTTTATTCGCCCTGCTCCCGACCACAGTTTATTACTACTCCATCTATATGTTGGGAAATCCTATCGGAAATCTCGACACGCCCGGGATCATTGGATCATATGTTGGATTGTCTATGGTGGCGGCGGCGTTTTGTGCCATTGGCATTTTTGCGTCCTGTATAACTCCCAATCAAATTGTCGCATTTGTGGTTGGTGCGTTCCTCTGCTTTCTATTGTATTCGGGATTCGAATCGATCTCGGCCCTTCCGTTCTGGTCGGCAAACGCCCTGGCGGTAAAACAATGGGGGGCGCTCTTCCATTATGAATCGTTGAGCCGCGGCCTTATCGACAGTCGCGACCTCATCTATTTCTTCAGTCTTGTGTTGTTAATGTTGTCTGTAACCAAACTTATCCTGGGAACAAGACAATGGTAAGCTGGAAGAGTAGAAAGTTAGGCGATGTACTGGCATTTTTGAATGTCGTTGTGTTTGTCGCACTGATCAACCTGGTGGCGTCAAGCAACTTTTTGCGATTTGACCTCACCGAAGAGAAACGCTACAGCATTAAGCACCAGACCCGCGACATTCTCAAGAACCTGGATGACGATGTCTATGTCGAAGTATTCTTGACAGGCGATCTGAACGCCGAGTTCGACAGATTTCGAAAAGCAATTGCTGAAACACTTGAAGAGTTCCGAATATATTCAAACAATAAGGTGAAGTATAAATTCACCGACCCGGCTGCGGCGATCGGCGAAAAGGCGCGGTCAGAGTTTATGGCAGACCTGGCGGGTAAGGGAATTCAACCCACAAATGTGATTGACACCAAAGACGGTCAACGATTGGAGAAAATTATCTTCCCTGGCGTAACCGTTTCTTACGATGGTGTCGAAACGGGGGTGATGCTGTTAAAAGGCAATAAGGCAGGAACACCCACCGAAGAGATCAATCAGTCAATCGAAGGTGTGGAGTATGAGCTCGCGCACGCAATAAGCAAGCTGGTCAACGCCGAAAGAAGAAAAATCGGGTTCGTTTCGGGCCACGGTGAACTGGATTCGGCAAACATTGCAAGTTTCAAAAGTGATCTGCTCGAAGAATACGAGATCTCAACGATTGATGCGTCAACCACTGCCGACCTTACTACATACGATGCCCTTATCGTTGCCAAACCCACGCGGCAATTTTCAGAGCTTGATAAATTTCATCTTGATCAATATATAATTGGAGGAGGCAAGGTATTGTTCCTTCTGGACAAACTCGATGCCACCATGGATAGTGCGTCGCGGCAAGACTATTTCGCGCTTCCATACAACCTTGGACTCGACGATCAGCTGTTCAAGTATGGAATCAGGATCAATATGGATCTTGTTCAGGATCGAACTGCGGGGTTTTATCCGGTTATTACCGGAGAAAGAGGAGGGAAGCCCGAAGTCAAACTAATGGACTGGCCCTTCTTTCCGCTGTTAAATCACTACGCTGAACACCCCATTACACGAAACCTCGATGCAGTAGTCACAAAGTTTGTCAGTAGTATCGACACTGTTAAGGCTTTAGGAATAAAGAAAATACCATTAGTGATGACCTCGCAATATTCTCGCGCTATTACTGCACCAGTAAAAGTTAGTGTTAATGACCTTCGCAGAAATATCACTGACGAAAGTTTCTCCCGTTCATTCATTCCAGTTGGTTACTTGCTTGAAGGACAATTTACGTCCTTGTATAAGAACCGCTTCCTTCCTGAAGGTGCAGATCAGAAAAATTTCAGAGACGTTGGATTGCCCTCCAAGATCATAATTATTGCCGACGGTGATATCATTCGCAACGATGTGAATATACGCAATGGTCAGCTCAGGCCTTTGGGTTTTGATCCGGCCACGAACTATACGTTTGCGAACCGTGACTTTTTGTTGAATTGCCTGGCACATCTTACAAGCGAAAACGGCCTTATACAGGCACGGACGAAGCAGGTAAAGATCCGCCCGCTGGACAAACAGAAGATAAAATCCGGGCGACTAAAGTGGCAAATGATAAACCTTGGGCTCCCTATTGTGTTACTGGTCATCTACGGCATTTCCAGATATTATTGGCGAAAAAGAAGATTTGCACGTTTCTGAACTATGCAGGAAAAAAGAAACAAACGGATGGCTATACTTCTTGTGGTTCTATTGGGAGCCACCGCTTCAGTCTATTGGTTTGGGAAATCCAACAGTGGATATGAGGTAGATCCTGCGATCTTTAAGCAGGTTGACATGAATACCGTCGATGAAGTTGTTCTGGAATCTCGCTCTGGAAAAATAGCGTTGAAGTATCAAGGGGCAAAGTGGAAAGTGAACGAAAAGTTCAATGCAGACGCTGACAGGATCAACGTGTTGTTTGCAACTCTCCAACAAGCCGAGGCGAAGAGACCCGTTGCGCTGTCCCTTCAGGACTCTCTTGGAGATGTTCTTCAAAAAAGGGGAGTGAAAGTTACGTTGCGCACTGCGGGCGAAACCAGAGAAGTCTTTTATGCAGGAGGCAACGAATCTAAGACCCAAGCCTATTTTGTTAAGGAGAATATGACGACCCCGTACGTAGTCGCGATCCCCGGTTACCGCGTATATGTTTCGGGCATTTTTGAACTGTCAGAAAGCGAATGGCGCGACAAGTACGTTTTTGGCTTCAACTGGAGGAATTTTCAACGACTGGAAACTAAATTTCCCGCTTGGCCGAACAATGATTTTGTTGTGGAAATGGATAACGCTGTTCCGGTCATAAGAGACTTACAAGAGATCGATACTACAAAACTTAATACTTTCCTCGACGACATTTCTCTGCTTACGGTTGATGATTTTGCTCCCGCTAACCCCGGGCTTGACAGCCTCGCCAACACCAAACCGATGGTTACCGTTAGGGTGTCGGATATTGGGGGACGGGAATATTTTCTGCAACTCTATCCCGTCGACGATAAAAGTCCGCATTATTTCGGGATGATCAACGGCACACAGTGGGCGCGGTTCAATAAGAACAGGATCGCAGGTATTGTTCGTGACCGCAACTTCTTTCGAAAACCCCGATAAACAGGGTCTGGTTGACAGGAAATCCGGCGTTTTAAAATCCGGTTTTCTTTATAACTTTACCCCCACTTTTAAAACCAACCACTATTTTCGATGAAGTTTATTGTTAACTCTGCTTACCTGCTTAAGCAACTTTCTAATATAAACGGTGTAATTACCACGAATCCTGTAGTCCCCATTCTGGAGAATTTCCTGTTTGAGCTTGAAAAAGGGAGCCTTACCGTTACCGCTTCAGACCTTCAGACTTCAATGATCACTGAGTTGCAGGTCGAATCGAAAGAAAAAGGAAGCATTGCAGTACCCGCGCGTATTTTACTTGACACACTCAAGAACCTGCCTGAGCAGCCGGTGACTTTCTCGATTGATGAGTCTACGTACAGCATAGAAATCATCTCTGACAACGGCCGGTATAAACTGTCTGGTGAAAATGCTACGGATTTTCCCAAAGTACCATCAGTATCTAACGACTTCACAGCAGAAATTTCCACGGAAGTACTTGCACGTGCTATCAACAATACCATTTTCGCCACAAGTAATGATGAGCTAAGGCCGGCAATGACAGGAGTATACGTTAACCTTGGCGATAAGAACACTACATTCGTTTCTACCGATGGCCATCGCCTGGTGCGCTACAGAAGAACCGATGTAAAATCAGATAATGGCAGCGCCATAATAATCCCGCGCAAAGCCCTCAATTTGCTGAAGGCAACGCTGCCAACGGAAAATACCGAGGTAAGTGTGAACTTCAATTTATCAAACGCCTATTTCAAGTTTGGAAACATCCGCATGATCTGTCGTTTGATCGACGAGAGATTCCCGGATTATGACAACGTAATCCCTTCGGCAAATAATATTAAAATGTCAATCGAGCGCGCCGACTTTTTGGGAGCACTCAGACGTATTTC
>DASVBA010000781.1:0-3861 GCA_036376095.1 Chryseolinea sp. | reverse complement strand
ATTAGAAACAAATGCATTTACCGCAGAGGAAATTCAAAATACATCAGCAGGTCTCAACGGTGAGAAGCACGGTGAGTCTCATTTACCAAACCTTGATAGCGCATCTCAGGCGCTGAGAACGCTGAGCGCAGGACTGATCGGACGCAGTCTCCCAAGCTACACCCTATTGGACCTGCACTTTGCGTCCTTTGCCTCTCAGGAGCACTATCAAGTCAGATGAATGAACCTCCCTGTGCCTCGGACGAAGAAGCCGCACTGACGAATAGAATCTTTGCGTGAAAGGTATTTTGCATTTAAAATTATGGACGACCAACATCATTGAGCTTTTTCGATGATGGCGTCATAAACTTTTCGGGCATGATCGTAACCTTCCTGCGCGGCGGCCAGTTCCTCGGCTTTGATCTGTCCCTTTTTCATTTTCCAGCATTGGTCCACAGCTTCGCGACACCACTGAGCGCTCTTCTTCTCCGCTATCGGCTTACCATCGACGATAACAAAGATCGGATTGGTGTGTGATGTCTGATAAATTCTTATCGCTACCCAACTCGATTTCGAAATGGGATACGAAAATTTCACATCCTGCCATTTTCCGTCTGCGGAAATTTCCTTCTTCTCTACGGGAGAACCATTGACTAACAATTCAACCGGTATCATTCTCGAAGTTCCAACCCGCGCTCGCTCGATATGCCAATAAGGAGATTGATATGGGTTCCTCGCAGCGATAATAGCGCCTATCTCGTCCTGCTTTTCAGTGAGGAAACCAGAGGCCTTAACAGATATATTCAACGTAGTATTCCCTTTTACCTTCAATTCGCTTTCATTTTCTCCCAGTCCCAAACCATTAATCGAAAAATCGATAAGATGCGAATAACCATCAGATACATAACTCCTTCCTTTTTTGATCGCCTCCATATATCCCGCAAAATCAAGCTTATCCAGCTTAGCATAAATTCTCGCCCGGCCTACACGCTCGTCTGAGATGCAAGGAAAATCTGTTTCGCCACTAATCCGAGTACGAAAGCCGCTATTGAGGGCATGGTACCACATATTAAGCTCCGCAGGTGCCGGGGTATCACCCGCTGAATAGAAGTCGATGACATTGTGAGTGACCGTTACAACATATTCGTTGGCACCGATCCCGTCCATCTTCGGCAATACATAATTGGGCAGATCTGGTGATGGAGTAACCGGGGAAAGGCCCCACCCGGAATGCGCATAACCAGTCACTCCGCCTTGACCTTTTGCCCACTTAAGTACAGGTAGCGTCCACGTTGGCCATTGCTCGACGGTAGTAGTATTTGGATAGTCATCTTCTTTCAGGTTGAGAAGAACGATGTGTCCGGCATGAGATGAAGGGAAGCCTGATACTTCGATGTCATAACGCAAAAGATTGGTCTTGTCCGAAAGGGGATGATCCTTACCGGTAAAGAATTGCTTTTGATAATACCAGCTTGGACCCCAGGTGAGATTGCTTCCAAGGTTCAAATCCTCGCCAACCACCTGTCTCCACATATGCTCAGGAAGTACACCTTCTTCGGGACTTTCATAATGCGCGCAACCCGCTGCATGTATGTGATGATCGGCGCTATACCAGCCCAACGCAGCCATATGAATCCATCGCTCAAGCTTTATACCAATCGTCAACGAATCTACGTTCTCCGGAACTGTTATCTCTTTTTGCTGTGTTTTGTATTCAGGTCCTTTTCCGAAGGTTATGTGATAGTTGCCCGGCGGAAGATACACGTGTTCTCCATCCGCGCGGTACACCTGAGGCTGAAAAAAGAAGTCCGGGTACCTATCTCTTGACGCCAAACGTCTCGACGGCAACGGATATATACCCAACAACTTTTTTTCATCCGACAACTTTTGACTTGGTTTTCGACTGATTGGTTCTTCCCAATGCCTCGCCATCGCCCGTGAAAGTCTGTAATCGTCGGGGAAATAAGTGTCCGATTCGCTGTTGTCTAGTCTGCCTACTCCATCTGTAATAACCAATGACGCCATTGCCGATTTGTTGTTCTCATCTTTGATATCAAAAACAACTTTAACAGCCGGTTTTATATCGAACAGAATATCGATGGTATTTCTAAAGCCGATATCCTGACTTCCCTGACCTACGTTGAAGCCAAGCTTAGCTTCTTTCTTTCCGGTGGCGCGGGTATAGATCTGAACCACGGTATATTCCAACCCCAAACCGGAAAGGCTCGGACGCAACGGGCGCCCTTGATACATATGAACTTCAAGAAATCTGTTGTCAAGCTGGCCAGGTGTTAGCGCATTCTCCGCCTTCATCCGGTGTGCTGACGTTGAGCCATGTAGTACTGGGTCGGCGTTAGGGCTTTCCGCTTCAAGTTCAGCGACGACGTGTGCCTGATTGTTTACTTTCAGCAGGAACGAAGACCAACCCTCCTGCATCAGAACGGGTGACGAAGGACCCTGCACTACTTTCACTCTTGATTCCGGGTTGATATCCACCATCGCCAGGCAATAGGGATCGAGAATTTGCTGAATCTTCTTAACGGTTTCCTTATCGAGCTTTTTGTTTGACAAGGCATGCAGTTGCTGAATATCGGACGCAGGTAGTGGATTCCCTATAAAGGTCAAAGCTTCGCTGATACGCAGGACCTGCGCCATCAGTGGTTGGGGCTCGACATTTTCAACTAAGGGCAGCGGAGAACCCGGTACAGGTTCGTGATGATGCTGAGCGAGCGCTCCAAAAGTCAAAATCACAAAAGGCAATAACAGACCTGATGTTTTCATTGTGGTGGGGATTTCAGTATCAATTTACCAAAACCACCAACTTCTTTGCTCACAACTACGCCATAAAGTTTAGCCTCTCCGAACGCGTCTACTTTACAGTCGTTCTTTCTATCTCCCGAAGATTTTCCAGTTTCTTGTTCCTCAGAAAGCCATTGATATCTTCGAAATGTTCCTTTACGCGCTTGTTCCCGAATTCAAAAACCTTTGTTGCCAGTCCATCCAGGAAGTCGCGGTCGTGTGACACGAGGATGAGAGTACCATCGAAGGCCTGAAGGGCGTCCTTAAGAATATCTTTTGTTTTGATGTCAAGATGGTTAGTGGGCTCATCGAGGATCAGCACATTTACGGGTTGGAGCAAAAGTTTCAACATCGCAAGCCTGGTCCTTTCGCCACCGGAAAGCAATCTGACCTTTTTGTCGATAGCGTCGCCACTGAACATGAACGCTCCAAGAAGATCCTTGATCTTTGTGCGCACCTCACCTTCGGCTACCATGTCAATCGTTTCAAATACGGTATAACCTTCGTCGAGCAGCGATGCCTGATTCTGCGCAAAGTATCCAACCAACGAATTGTGACCGAGCTGTAGTTTTCCATCGTAGTCTATCTCACCCATTATCGCTTTGATGAGGGTCGATTTACCCTGGCCGTTCTTTCCCACGAATGCAACCTTTTCACCACGCGCAATGGTGACTGAAACATCATTGAACACTACATGTTCCCCATAATTTTTTGAAAGCCCTTCTATAATAACCGGATAATTTCCTGACCGCGGGGCAGGGGGGAACTTAAGGTTCAAAGCCGAAGAATCGACTTCATCCACCTGAACGATCTCGATCTTTTCAAGCATCTTCACGCGCGATTGCACCTGCAATGTTTTTGAGTATGTACCCTTAAACCGATCGATGAACTCCTGTATGTCCGCAATTTGTTTTTGCTGGTCGTCGAATTGCTTTTGCTGTTGTTCTCTTCGCTCTCTGCGTAGCTGCAGATAATGAGTATAGTTCGTCCGATAGTCATAAATACGTCCCATCGTCAATTCGATGGTGCGATTGGTCAGGTTATCAACGAATGTCTTATCGTGGCTAATTACGATAACCGCTT
>DASVBA010000778.1:0-6524 GCA_036376095.1 Chryseolinea sp. | reverse complement strand
AAGGGACATATTGTCGTACTTCATGGCAGCACTATAATCACCGCTGCTTGTAAGTATCAATGCCTTGCTTTGGTAGGCGAGGACTTTAAGGGCTCTGTCATCGAGTTTTTCAGCAAGGAGCAAAGACTCTTCCGTGTATTGACGGCTTCTTGCAAAGTCAACGTATTGATTTAGTTTTGACAATTCCAGAAGTACTTTGAGACGCGTGGAATCAGGTAGTTCTTTCTTCAATACAGTCTCGAGACTATCGATCTTATTCTGAGCCTGCGTATAGCCCTCAATAAAGAAGAATGATATGAACAGAGTTAAAAAAGTGTTTTTCACGCGATCAACTTAGAATTAATTTCCAAAATCCAATTATAACAACCAGCGCTAACGCGAGGGGTGTCAGGTATTTCCATGATAAGTTCATTAATTGGTCGACTCTGAGTCGGGGAAATGTCCATCTAACCCACATTTGCATTGCTACAAAAAATAGCGCTTTGCTCAACAGCCAGAAAATTCCCCAGAAGGTTGCTGCCCAAGTTCCCGGTTGTCCGCTAGTCCATTCAGCCAGCCGCAAGGCAGCGATGTTTGGCAATGGCGTACTCCAACTTCCAAAAAATAGAACCGCTCCCAATATACTGACTAAAAGCATCATTCCATATTCAGCAAGCATTATTACAGCCCATCGAAAACCAGAGTACTCCGTTTGGAATCCTGCTACTAATTCTGATTCTGCTTCGGGTAGATCAAATGGAGCCCTGTTGCTTTCAGCGAGTGATGCAATAAAGAAGATTACCCATGCAAAAAATAAAAGTGGCATCCTGAAAATATT
The DNA here is from genome assembly GCA_036376095.1 of Chryseolinea sp. Lineage (GTDB taxonomy): Bacteria > Bacteroidota > Bacteroidia > Cytophagales > Cyclobacteriaceae > Chryseolinea. The sequence goes on along the minus strand of DASVBA010000778.1, from coordinate 5,707 downwards.
CCACAACAGAAAACCACCGTAATGATTTGTTTCAATTCCTGTGGCTTTTATTCCAAACAGATATTCGGGTGACGTTTGATGCAAGCTTTGCTGATAAGAGATCGTCTGCAGATCCAGGGACTGACACACCATACATACGCATATAACGGACAGGCCCAGCGGAACCTCGTAGGAAATGATCTGGGCGGCTGATCTCATCGTTCCTAACATGCTGTACTTGTTATTAGAACTCCACCCGGCCATTACTAAGCCTATTACATCGAGCGAGACTATGGCTAATAAAAAGAACAACGCAGTACCTATACCAGATCCGCTCCACGTAGGGCCTAGAGGAAGAACTGCAAAGCCTGCAAAGACGCTGGCGAAAATAATGATTGGCGCAACACGGAATAGAATGCTGTCAGCTTTGGCAGGCACGATATCCTCCTTTTGGATCAGCTTCAATAAGTCAGCGATGGACTGAGCGAAGCCATAATATCCCACTTCCATCGGCCCCAGCCGGTCCTGAATAAAGGCGGATATCTTGCGTTCTGCATAGATTGCTACAATAGCGTAGACAAGCAGAAATGGCAGTATGAACAATAGAGTGGTCAACTTTTTATTGGTGAGACGCTGGGTTAAAAGACCTCTAAATTGATGAAATTATTTGTTTTGATTTCTAATTTCTTGGCCGGAAACATACATTGCCTTTATCAGGTCCACAAAGGGTGTCTTTCCAGGTGAACTGTTTCGTGAAAAAACATTCTTGCCGAGGCCTCAAATGAATCTGTGTAATCAGACACCAGAAAATGTTGTTCCTGAGCACCGGACGAATTGAGGATCCCTTCGGATTGCAGGTATTTTTTGAGGGCGACGGCAATTATTTCGGACGAATCCAGGATTTTCATACGCCCCCCGTAAAAGTTGTCGATCTCTTTTTTTATCAATGGGTAATGTGTACAGGCGAGAATCAAGGCCTCAATATTGTCAAGGACCGGCTCAGACAAATATTGAGCTATGATCTCGTGACTGATCTGGTTATTGAAAAAACCCTCTTCGATCATCGGCGCAAGCAGAGGAGTTGCCAGCGAATGTAGCGTGATGTTTTTATTGCCTTCTTTGATCTTTCGCGAGTATACGTCAGATTGAACCGTGCGTTTTGTTCCGATGAGACCGATGTTTTTGCCTGGAAAGTTCTCAAGCACAAAATCTACCATCGGATCGATCACATTGATAATATGGGTGTCTTTTCTTACATACTCTTTTAGTAACTCGTAGGCCGCCGACGATGCGGAATTGCATGCAATTACAATGACTTTACAACCTTTTTTTAATAAGATATCTGCAATCTTTATTGAGTAGGCCTGGATTGCCGCCTCGGACTTGTCGCCATAAGGGAGGTGTGCAGTATCACCAAAGTAGATCATGCTTTCTCCAGGTAATAATTGCCGGATAGCATGAGCTACTGTTAGCCCACCGATACCGCTGTCATACACCCCAATTGGTCGTGAAGAAAGTAATGCCATAGAACGCGCCAATATAACGCATCGCTGGCATCTGGTGCTACACGAAGTTCAAAGTTTTATTTCAGGCGACGTTAGTAGAAAGTTTTGCCACAGTTACTTCTCGTTGTTCGCGATGACCACAATAGCTGCATTCATAATGCGTCAGCAAAACGCCTTGTTCGTTGATCGTAGGGGCTTGTTCAATCTCTTCCTGCGCGATACGCATTGTGTAGTATCCACATTCAGAACACTCCTCTGCGTGCTGGTAAGCTGGATACTTTTCTATTTTCTTATATCCGGTTTTTTCGTCTATCCAGATATCATAGTCAACTGTATGGATATCATCACTTCTCAGCACATCTTCCACGTGATGTTCTTCTTCGGACTCACTCAGTTTTCGCATTACGTTTCCGTCAGGCGAGATCCTGGGAGTATTTCGAAGCCTGAGGAGTCTTTTCTCCAGTTGACGCGGATAATAGATCCGTACCAAACTAAAACAGACGATGTAGGCAATCACACCAAAGCTGGCTGTGATAAATAAACGCACGTAAAACCACCTCATGCCATCTGCAAAGATTTTCTCAGTGGCAATGGTGTTGGCATAGATAGCGCCAGCGGCGATGAACGCGATAACGGCATACCAAAAATATCTGATTTCATTTTGGTTGACGTAATCATACTTCTCCTTATAGTCTTTGATCTGGGTTACTTTTAGTTCGTGGTATAACAGGATAAGAACCCCCACTGCTATCGCAGCTATTGCACCCACAAACATGTACTGGTCCCACAGCCCTAAAAAACTAGACGCGGTTTCCATAGCTCTGAAATGTTTTGTTTAATGAAATTTAACAAATTTCCGCAAGCTATTACCAAGGAAACTGCATTCTTTTTGTCGCTCAACGGCCTTTTTTTGGGTTTTTTCGACCAATAACAGCGATAAACTGCCGTCGTTGGGTGTCCATTAGGACTCAGAGAGTCACAATACGCGGGAGCAGCAAATGATACTTTTCTGGCGGTTTTTGAGAGGCTTCCACTCATCTTCTCTGCGCGGTTGAAGCCAATAAATTTGTATTATTGTACGCTTTTATTAAAACCACAACTGTAGCATGGCTCACAATCTATTGAAAGGAAAGCGAGGTATAATTTTCGGAGCGTTGGACGAGAACTCCATCGCGTGGAAAACAGCATTAAAAGTAAAAGAAGAAGGAGGCTTGTTTACCCTGACGAATGCCCCGATTGCCATGCGACTGGGAAAGATCAACGAACTGGCGAAGGCGTGTAATGCGGAAGTAATACCGGCCGACGCCACCTCCGAGGATGACCTGAAGAACCTGTTTAGTAAGTCAATCGAAGTACTTGGTGGCAAAATAGATTTCGTCCTGCACTCGATAGGCATGAGCCCCAATATAAGGAAGGGAAAAGCATACGGCGACATGAACTATGAATGGTATCTCAAGACCCTGGATATTTCAGCACTATCTTTTCATAAAGTCATGCAAACAGCTGAAAAGCTGGACGCCATGAACGAATGGGGCTCGATAATAGCATTAAGCTACATCGCGGCGCAGCGTTCTTATCCTGATTATACTGATATGGCTCAAGCTAAAGCCATGCTTGAATCCATCGCGCGAAGCTATGGAGCACGCTTCGCAAAACTGAAGAAAGTGCGGGTCAACACAATTTCTCAGTCGCCCACAAAAACAACCGCGGGTGCAGGAATTTCCGGCTTCGACGTATTTTTCGATTTTGCACAAATGATGTCTCCGCTGGGTAACGCCAGCGCCGAAGATTGTGCGGCCTACATTACAGTGATGTTTTCTGATTTCACAAGAATGGTGACCATGCAGAACCTGATGCATGACGGAGGATTTTCCAGTTCAGGCATCACTCAGGAATTGGTCGAAAAATTGTCGGTCTAAACTTCGGAAAGCGAATTCTTCAATCGCTTACTAATACCAAATGGTATCCTTCCCTCCGTGCAAGATTAACCTGGGGCTACACGTACTAGGCAAAAGGCCTGACGGCTATCATAATCTTGAAACGTGTTTCTATCATGTACCCTGGACGGACATTCTTGAGATTATCCCTTCAAAAAGATTTGCGTTCTCTTCGTCAGGTCACAACATTCCCGGATCACCGGAACAAAATCTTTGTGTAAAAGCCTATCAATTGCTGGCGAAGGAGTTTTCCGCCGGCCCGGTCCAAATACATTTGCACAAGATTCTTCCAATGGGCGCAGGCTTGGGGGGTGGATCATCAGATGCAGCACATGTGATCAGGATGATTAACGAGATGTTCAGTCTCAATCTACCGCAGGAAAGGATGATACAGCTCGCGGCGTCTATAGGAAGCGATACTTCGTTCTTTATCCAGGATCGCCCCATGCTAGGAACAGGGCGAGGAGAAATACTGACGAGCGTTGACGTTGATCTGGAAGGTAAGTTCCTTGTGCTTGTTAACCCCGATATTCACGTGTCAACATCGGAAGCTTACGCCCACGTGCGGCCCTCGGTACCGGAAGTTGGACTTATGGACATTCTGGTGCGGCCGCTTGATGAATGGAGGAAATTGTTAAAGAACGACTTTGAGTATTCGGTATTCAATAAATATCCGGCCATCAGGGACATAAAAGACAAACTTTATTCGCTTGGTGCTTTGTATGCAAGCATGAGTGGTTCCGGTGCTACAGTCTTCGGAATATTTGAGACTGAATTTAATGTCAAGGCTGAATTTCGGGACGCAACGGTATGGGCAAGCTATCTATAGCGTTATGCATTGATGGTAATTGTACGGTCATGTCGTTTCTTGAATACCGGGTATAACACCACTGCAGCCATTATGATCAACGCGCCGACGTAGAAGTTTGCGCCCATTTTCTCCTCACTTCCGAAGATGAGAACCGCCATAGCAATCCCGTAGATCGGTTCCAGGTTGAGTGCCAGTTGGATCATAAAAACGCTAATCTTTTTCATAAGCTCAACGGCGGTGGAATACGCATAGACGGAGCAGACTGCCGCCAAAAGACCAATGTAGATCCAGTCCATGGTCGCTAACGCCAGGTGCAGGACGCCGCCAGGTGCCCACGTGATCTTATAAACTGGAAAGAATATAGCCAATCCCACGAAGGCTCCGATCATTTCGTAAAACGTGATCGTATAAGAGGGTACGGACCTTACCATCCTGGCGTTGAAGACGGAAAATAATGCAGATGTGAACCCTGCAACCACACCGAGGAATAATCCCAGTTTATATTCGAAGTCGAAGGAGAATATAACGTACAAGCCCAGTAACACGACCAAGCCGAGCATTAATTCGAATTTCTTTACACGACTCCTGTTGAACCATGGCTCCAGCAGTGCTGCCCATAGGGAGTTCGTTGCAAACCCCACCAGGCTCACGGATACGTTGGAAACTCTGGCTGAACCAAAAAACGCCACCCAGTGAAACCCCACAATGAAGCCAATGAGAATTAATCTTGCCAATTGCGGCTTCGTCACTTGAAAAGTTCCTTTTGTGGCCAGCATCACTATCCCCATTCCGATTGCCGCAAGAATCGATCTGTAAAAGACCATCTCCATAGCCGGGATGGAAACGAGTTTCCCGAGTATCGCGGAAAATCCCCAGAGAAAGACGATGAAATGAAGCTTCAGATAGTCGCTGCGGGTTGCCATTAACGCGGTACGTATTTATACATGATCACGGAGATCACTGCAAAAATAATATTAGGGATCCAAACCGAAATCTGCGGGGGCATTGCACCCGATTCAGCAAATGTCCGGAATAAGGTGAAGAATAGAATAAAAATAAAAGACAATAAGAACCCTAATGTTATTTGCGGGCCGGTGCCGCCGCGGCTTTTGCGCGATGATACGATCACTCCCATAAATACCAGTATGAAGATTGTGAATGGCGACGTGTAACGAGTAAATTTCTCCACCTCATAAACCTCAACGCCAGTTGAACCTCTTGCTCTTAATGTTTTGATGTAGTCGTTAAGCTCGTTAAGCGTCATTCCGTCGTACTTACGATAATCGCTTTCAAATTCCTTGGGCCGGATCACCAGGGCAGTATCCATGGATTGTCCCCTCGAAAGCGAGTCATTATTTGTCAATCGAGTGGTCTTGAATCCGGGCGCGCCTTCGGGATGTTCGATGCTACCCTCGAAGACATTATCGATTTTTTTTATCGACCAGTCCTTCAAAGTCCACTTTTGTTTTACCGAA
>DASVBA010000766.1:0-7614 GCA_036376095.1 Chryseolinea sp. | reverse complement strand
CGATTCGAATGGAATCTTGTAAAGATCTCCGACCAGAATTTTCACATTCTTCTCGATAACAGGAGTTACAACGTTGAGGTTGTAAGTGCCGATCCTCAAACGAAAACATTTTGTTTTAAGATCAATGGAAAAAAATACGTTGTTGATCTGAAGGACAAGTTCGACCTGTTACTTGAAAAGATGGGTATGAACAACAGCTCAGCAAATAAGATCAATACTATAAAAGCGCCTATGCCTGGATTGATCATTGATCTGAGAGTGAAGGAGGGAGACCAGGTAAAGGCTGGCGACGCCCTCTTGATACTCGAGGCCATGAAAATGGAAAACATTATCAAGGCATCCGGTGATAGCATCGTGAAGTCGGTGAAGGTAAAGAAGGGAGAGAGCGTTGAAAAGAATCAGGTACTTATTGAGTTTTGATTTCAAGTCCGCTCATCCTTTAATTTCGCATGCCATAAGGATTTTATCCGGTCGATTTTATAAACCTGCACGTTCTGAATATATTGCGTCAATTCTAATGAAACGCTCGAATGAAATATAAACGCATCCTCCTTAAACTCAGTGGCGAAGCTCTTCAGGGACCGAATAAAACCACAAATATTGACCCCAACGTATTGGAGCAATATTGTGCCGAGATTCAGACGTTGAGGGACCAGAAGATAGAAATTGCTATAGTTATCGGGGGCGGAAACATTTTTAGGGGTGGACAGGCGGAAGCCCTTGGTATCGACAGAGTTCAGGGCGATTATATGGGAATGCTGGCCACTGTGATAAACGCAATGGCATTGCAGAGCGCTCTTGAACGTCATGGTTTGTACACCCGATTGATGGCAGGGATTAAGATGGAACAGGTTTGCGAACCGTTCATTCGCCGACGCGCTATAAGGCATCTCGAAAAAGGACGTATCGTCATTTTCGGAGCTGGGATCGGAAATCCTTATTTCACAACAGATTCCACGGCAAGCCTAAGGGCCATTGAAGTGCAAGCCGATGTTGTTCTGAAGGGAACACGTGTCGATGGAGTATATACCAAAGATCCTGAAAAACATGCAGACGCCGTTCGTTATAGCTCACTCTCATTCCAGGAGGCATATGAGAAGAATTTAAACATTATGGACATGACAGCTTTCACGTTATGTATGGAAAACAAACTGCCCATCATCGTCTTTGATATGAACAAAAAAGGAAACCTGTTGAAGGTTGTGAATGGTGAGCAGGCAGGAACACTAATAAGTTGAGTGATAGACCAAATGATGATATATTGATCAATCCTAATCCTAAAGCCAGCAACCATGGATGAAATTCAACTATACCTGGAAGACGCAAGGGACCAGATGACCAAACGCCTTACACACGTTGCTCACGAACTCACAAAAATCAGGGCGGGTAAAGCAAACCCGGCAATGCTTGATGGCATCATGGTTTCCTATTATGGAGCAATGACTCCACTGAATCAGGTCTCATCATTAACTACTCCCGACGCGCGTACTATTTTCATCAAGCCGTGGGAAAAGGGGACGATTCCCGAGATAGAAAAAGCAATATTAGCTGCCAACCTCGGGCTCAATCCGCAAAACGACGGACAACAGGTGATCATCAACGTTCCAATGCTTACCGAAGAACGCAGGAAGCAACTTGTAAAGCAAGTAGGCCATGAGTGCGAGGCCGGCAGGGTAAGCGTTCGAAATACAAGAAAAGAAACGAACGAACATCTCAAGAAGATCAAAGGCGCATCCGAAGATGACATCAAGGACGCTGAAGATGAAGTTCAGGCCATGACAAATGATTTCATCGCAAAGATCGACGCCCTTATGAAGAAAAAGGAAGCCGAGATAATGACAGTGTAAGCGCTTGTGGGGATCTGAATAGTTGACGCCTGAAAAGAGAAATTCTGTTATCTCTTTTTCTATACAATCTAATAGCTCGCCAATGAAGGCTGCAATACTCGTCTCCTGCCTTGTTCTGATTTCCTTCACGGCAGCAGCTCAAAAAAGGAGTGCTCCATACATCTATTATCCGGAAAACAATCAGTGGCTAACGAAGATGCCCGCTGAAGTTTTAATGAACGCATCGAAGCTCGACGCAGCCATTAGTTACGCGAAGGAGAAGGAATCCACCACCCCTAAGAATCTTGAAACAGCCCACTATCAAACCTTCGGACGTGAGCCGTTCGGAGACGCGATCGGCCCTTTCGCAGAAAGAGGAAGCGCAACCGGAATAATTATCAGAAATGGTTATATCGTCGCGGAATGGGGAGATCCGCGGCGCGTTGATATGACCTTTAGTGTAACCAAGAGTTTCCTCTCCACCGTAGTAGGCCTCGCTTTCGATAAAGGGTTAATAGCCAGTACACGCGATACGGTGTATCGGGCAATGGCTCCCATAAACTTATACGCTCCAGCCGCAAGTGGAAATAAGGCTGACGATGTCGGAAAACCAACCCTGTTAAATCTTTTTGACACTAAACACAATCGAACGATCACATGGGACGACCTGCTGAGGCAAACCAGTGACTGGGAGGGTACCCTCTGGGGAAAACCGGATTGGGCGGACAGACCGTCCAGCAATCCTTCCGAGTGGACGACGCGAATGCGTAACAAACCCGGAACGACCTATGAGTACAATGATGTTCGGGTAAACGTTTTGGCGCTTGCCGCTTTGAACATATGGCGCCGACCGTTGCCGGGAGTTTTGAAAGAATATATAATGGATCCCAGTGGCGCATCCTCGACATGGAGATGGATTGGTTATGAAAATTCGTGGGTCGTCATCGATGGACAATTGATACAGGCCGTGGGAGGTGGAGGACATTGGGGTGGAGGGATGTTCATCAGTGCCCACGACATGGCTCGCTTTGGATATCTGACGCTAAGACGCGGGAAATGGAAGAATCAACAGTTGTTGTCCGATCAGTGGGTTACATGGGCGCTGACGCCGACAAAGGCTCAACCTACTTATGGTTTCATGAACTGGTTTCTCAATACGGATAAAAAGTATCTCCCGAGTGCGCCTGCAACTGCTTTCGTCCATATCGGTAACGGAACAAACATGATTTACGTCGATCCCGCAAATGATCTGGTTGTTGTCGCTCGATGGATTGAAAATGGAGCAATGGATGGATTTATCCAACGGGTGCTTGAATCAATTGAGGTCGCCACCAAATAAAAAGAACAGGACTATTCCTGTTCTTTGCTCAATTTTTCGAAGCCATTACGTAAGCTGAATTTCCTCGCCCTCCTTGTTGAGGAATTTATATTCCATAATGGCCATGGAGGTATCTTTCACCAGGCGTACCCATCGCTTGTATTTGAAATACCAGCGCATCCGTTGTGAAATGAATCCCTGTGTGAAATAAGCGTGCAAGTAAGGATGGACAGCCAGAACAAGATGTTTCTCATTTTGCTTTACCAGGAGATGCTCGATGTTCTTTTCAATAAGATCTGATACAAGAATCGATGCAGTTATTTTGCCGGTTCCGTTGCACGTAGGGCATACTTCCTTCGTCGCAATGTTCATCTGAGGACGGACACGCTCACGCGTTATCTGCATCAATCCAAACTTCGACAGTGGAAGAACGGTTGATTTTGCTTTGTCGTCTGCCATCTCATCCTTCATGATCTTAAAGATGAGCTTCTTGTTATCCGGGTTCTTCATGTCAATGAAGTCGATAACAATGATTCCTCCCATATCCCGAAGACGCAACTGGCGGGCTATTTCGCGCGCAGCTTCCATGTTAACGGATAGCGCAGTCGTTTCCTGATTCTCTTCGCGATTTGACTTATTGCCGCTGTTCACATCAATAACGTGAAGGGCTTCGGTATGCTCGATGATGAGGTAGCCGCCTGCTCTGAGGCTGACGGTCTGCCCGAATGCAGATTTTATCTGCCTTTCAATTCCATAGTGTTCAAAGATCTTGGCTTTGCCGTTATAGAGCTTTACGATCTTTTCTTTATCAGGAGCAATGGTGTGGATATAGGTTTTTACATCGTCGAATATCTTCTTGTCGTCAACGTGAACGTTATCGAAAGACTCGTTAAGCATGTCGCGAAGCAACGAAGATGTTTTATCGAGCTCGCCGATGATTTTTTCTGCGGGACTGGCCACCACGAGACGGGTCATTCCCTCCTCCCAGGTTTTAACCATGGTTCGAAGATCGCGGTCAAGTTCGGCGACGTCCTTACCCTCGGCTACTGTCCGGATGATGACTCCAAAATTTTCCGGCTTGATAGATTGTATAAGTCGCAGAAGGCGCTTCCGTTCTTCACCGCTGGTGATTTTTTTGGAAACACTTACCGCATTTGAAAATGGCACCAGGACCAGGTATCGCCCGGCCAGGGATAATTCACAGGAGAGTCGAGGCCCTTTTGTTGATATTGGCTCTTTGACAATTTGAACCGGGATCACTTGACCCTTCGACAACTGCTGGGTGATTTTCCCATGTTTGTCGATGTCCGGTTCCGAATGAAATTTGTCTAATTTCCCGCCGTTGATCTTTTTCGACCGCACCAGCTTTGTAAACTTCTGGAGCGAACTGTATTGTGGTCCAAGATCAAGATAATGAAGGAAGGCGTCTTTATCGTAGCCTACGTCGATGAAGGCTGCATTGAGGCCCTGGACAACTTTTTTTACTGTGCCCAGGTAAATGTCGCCTACTGTGAACTTACTTCCTTCTTCCTCATTGTGAAATTCTACAAGCGTCTTGTCTTTGAGAAGGGCTATACGACATCCGTCCTGAGTTGCACTAATAATTAGTTCGTTACTCAAAACTCTTAAAGATTAAATTATGATGTGTACAGGCTGACGAAAGAGTCAGTAAATAACCCTTTCGGTATTATTTCTTCTTGTGTCGATTTTTTCTCAGACGCTTTTTACGCTTGTGCGTTGCCATTTTGTGCTTCTTACGTTTCTTTCCGCTTGGCATAGATGATTTTTTTAATTTTCCCCCGGCCTATCTCACCATCTTTTAGTGGGATATTAAGAGAGAGGTTAAACAATTATTTTAAATCCTTCAGATAAGAATCAACCGTTGCCTGAACAGCAGGATCCTTATCCATTTGTTTCACTTTTTCAAATTGCGCCCTGGCTTTTACCTCGTCACCCAGATTCATCCAGGCAATTCCCAATAACAATTGCGCCTGAGTGTGGTTGGGATTTATTTTTATGAGAGTATCCAATCGCTCGATGGCTTTATCATACTGGCCAGACTGGATTGAAAGCATTCCCAGGTTAAAAAGCGCTGATTCATTTTGAGGATCAACTTTCAATACCTCCATAAGCATCTTTATACCCTGCATGGGATTGCTGGTGCTTATGTACGTCATCGCCATTTTTGTTTTCACCTCCAGGTTTTCCGGACTTGAATCCAACACCTTTTGGTAAAACTCCTGAGCCTTCTTTGCGAATTGGGTCTGTTTGTTTTGGTCTAAGGCCAACGTATACGCCTGGTAATACTGGTCACCCGCCTTAATCCAACTTTCAGCCGTGTTAAAGAACTTCGATGCCTCCTCGGAATACCACCCGGCACTGTCAAATTTTCCAACAGACTGGTATAGGTTTGCCAAAGAGTCGGCAAAGATAGCATTTTTTTCATTTGACGAGCTTTCGAGATACTCAGCCCTTAAATTTCGGATTGCCGAAGCGACGGTTTCTGGGACTTCGTGCACATCCGAGGAGCCGGGAGTTGCCGGCTGACCTTCCGCTAGGTTTTTGTCGTTGTCTACGACCACCTTGGGCAATAGAAAAATCAGCCAAATGACCGCGGCACTGGCTACTATTAAGAGAATTCGTGTTTTGAGCATGACCGGAAGTGTGGCAATGGAGTAAAACGTGAGTTTTACTTTACTTCAAGCTGCTTCACTTTATCGCTGTTCTTGATCTTGTTAACAAAGATCTTCGCTGGCTTAAAGCTTGGTACAAAGTGTTCGTCAATTACCAAAGCCGTATTCCGTGAAATATTGCGGGCGATTTTCTTTTTTCGCTTCTTGTTGATAAAGCTCCCGAAACCACGGATGTAAATGTTATTGCCATTGGACATGGATGATTTCACCACGCTGAAGAATGCTTCTACTGACGCAGTCACATCAGCTTTGTCAACACCGGTCTTCTCAGCGATTTCGTTAATAATGTCTGCTTTCGTCACTGTATTATATTTTTGGTCGAAAAATTAGGGAGGGCAAATTTAAATCCTGCCCCCAGATTTAAAAATGAATATTGAAAAAATCTGATAATCAGGAAGATGGACAAACGATATTTCTCTGATAAAGTCGTTAAATGGTATGAGCATAACAAGCGGGACCTTCCTTGGCGCAACACGACCGACCCTTACAAGATCTGGTTATCCGAGGTAATCCTTCAGCAAACGCGCGTAAATCAGGGTTTGCCCTATTACCAGCGGTTTGTGGACAAGTATCCTAACGTCCTGGCGTTAGCATCGGCATCTCAACAGGACGTTTTGAGGCTTTGGCAAGGCTTAGGCTACTACTCCCGGGCAAGAAACCTGCACGAGTGCGCACAACAGGTGGTCCAGGTTCATGGATCTCGCTTTCCTGATAATTACCGGGACTTAAAAAAATTAAAGGGGGTTGGAGATTATACCGCCGCCGCAATTGCCTCCATCGCGTACCGAGAAAGTGTTGCGGTGGTCGATGGCAACGTGTTCCGTGTGCTTTCCAGGTTGTTCGGCATAGATACCCCGATTGACACCTCGGAAGGAAAGAAGAGATTTACTGCTTTGGCGAATGAAGTGATCGATTCAAAGAGACCCGACCTGCATAACCAGGCTGTAATGGAGTTTGGAGCCTTGCATTGCACTCCAAAAACCCCGAATTGTGAAGAGTGCATTTTTGTGTCCGGATGCTTTGCTGCGCAGCACCAAATGCAGGATCTGCTGCCAATTAAACTGAAATCGACGGCTGTTCGGGTCAGGTACTTTTATTATTTCGTGGTACAGAATGGGGATTCTTATCTGATGAAAAAAAGAACGGAAAAAGACATTTGGCAGGGCCTTTTTGATTTTTTTATGCTTGAAGAATCCAAACCGGCAAAAATTGAGGAATTGATTGAGCGTTTCATTGCAATTAATTGTTTAGATATCCAAGCGCAAGACTTTGCTATATCTGATAATTACAAGCATATATTGAGTCATCAGGTCATAAATGCAAAATTTATCTTCTTGAAAGGAACATCGAATAATTTCCTGAAAGAGCCGTTTGCATTTTATACTACAAAGAAAATTGAGGAACTTCCAAAGCCCGTTCTGATAACCAGGTTTTTGTTGGACTTTCAACTTTTATCGTAGGTCGAAGATTGGTATTTTTGTCTCCCTCTAAAAAAGAGAGACGTTATTTGCAACTAAAATTTTGATCATCATGTCAGGAGTAAACAAAGTAATTTTGGTGGGTCGTTTAGGAAAAGACCCCGACGTAAGAAATCTCGAGAATGGAGCCACGGTAGCTAACTTTACACTTGCTACGTCCGAAAGTTATAAAGACAGAACTACCGGCGAAAAAAAGGAAGTTACTGAATGGCACAATATAGTTTTGTGGAGGGGACTTGCTGAGATCTCGCAAAAGTATCTCCGGAAAGGAGATATGGTTTATATTGAAGGGAAGCTTA
>DASVBA010000764.1:0-6597 GCA_036376095.1 Chryseolinea sp. | reverse complement strand
TCCAGCTGAAAATAGTGTACCTTCGCAACTTAATTTACAATACCTAATGAAGTCTTTTGAATCCCTGGGCCTGTCCAGGGGACTAGTTGAATCTGTTCTTCAAATCGGATTCGAAATACCTACTCCAATACAGGAAAAAGCCATCCCCGTCTTACTCAAAGGAAACCGGGATTTTGTGGGGCTGGCCCAGACCGGAACAGGAAAAACAGCCGCTTTTGGTTTGCCGTTGCTGGAATTGGTGGATGATAAACGCCGTGAAACGCAGGCGCTTGTACTTGCCCCCACGCGCGAGCTGGGGCTTCAGATCACCAGCGACCTCGAAAACTTTTCAGAGAAATTTAAAAACTTCAATATAGTTGCCGTCTACGGAGGTTCGAGCATCAGTGAGCAGATCAGAAAAGTAAAAAAGGGAGCACAGATCATAGTTGCAACGCCGGGAAGACTTATCGACCTCATCGACCGTAAGGCAATCAACCTCGGCAGCATCCAATACGTCGTGCTTGATGAAGCCGATGAAATGCTTAACATGGGTTTCAAAGAAGATCTGGACAAGATCTTGTCGTTCACTCCTGAAAGCAAAAACACATGGCTGTTCTCTGCTACCATGCCCCGGGAAGTAAAGTCGATCATGAAAAATTACATGTCGGATCCCTTCGAGCTGACTGTAGGAGAGCAAAACGTCGGTAACGTAAACATCGAACATCATTACGTCGTGGTGAGCGAGAGAGACAAGTACCTCGCGTTAAAAAGAATATTGGATTATAATCCTGAAATCTTCGGTCTGATATTTTGCCGGACGAGGATCGATACACAGCGTATTGCTGAGATGTTGATGAAAGACGAATATAACGCCGACGCACTTCACGGTGATTTGACGCAACAACAACGCGATCGTGTAATGATGAAATTCCGTCAGCGCTCACTTCAGATACTTGTTGCTACCGATGTGGCTGCACGCGGAATAGACGTTGAAGATATTACCCACGTTATCCATTTGAACTTGCCCGATGAAATGGAGTTTTACACCCATCGAAGCGGACGTACTGCGAGGGCAGGCAAGAAAGGTATTTCTATCGCGATGATAACAAAGCGTGAATTGGGCAAAGTGAAGCAGCTCGAAAAAACGCTGAAGTCGCCCTTTAAAAAAATGCCGGTTCCAACCGGTTCCCAGGTTTGCCAAAAGCAGCTACTTGCGCTCATGCACAAGGTGAGGGAAGTGAAAGTGAATGAATCAGAAATTGAAGAGTTCCTTCCTGCCGTGTACGAAGAGCTTCACGACATTTCTAAACAAGAGTTGATAAAACGTTTTGCATCAATCGAATTCAACCGGTTCCTGGATTACTATCGCAATGCACCTGACCTGAATCAGGACGGTGAAACGAAAGGTCACGATTCCGACGACCGCTTTTCGACGGGCAGCCGGTTCTTTATCAACCTCGGAAAAATGGACGGACTTGAAAAGGGGAACTTATTAGCCCTAATCGATGATAGCTGCAATGTGGATGGCAGAGCGGTGGGCCGGATAGAGCTAAAAGGCGCCTATTCTTTTTTTGAAGTTGAAAAAGACAAAGCCAACGCTATTCTGGAAGGCTTCAAAGATATGGAGTACCGCGGCCGTCAGGTGCGCGTTGAACTCACGGAAAGAAGAACCGAACGGACCGAATCCCAGGGACGCGATTTTAAGAGGGGAAAGTCTTCGAAACCGAATTTTTCGAAGAAGCCTAGGTTTGCGGATAGTAAGAGGAAGAGGTATTGAGGGGGAATAAAGGTATAAGGTATGAGGAAGTTAGTGCCGCAAACTAGTCCATCGGAATAGGGATTCAATCAATTGCCCCGAGCTTTAGCTCGGGGAAAAATTCAGGATGCCTTTGGCTTTAGCCCAACAATGGCCGGTGACTCTTCAGGATCCAAATTTCCTTATCAAAAGATCATACTCTTCCACAAAAGTCTTAGCTTGATGATGTTCCTCCTGATTCTTGATGTACTGTCTAACTCTGGGCACCATCGATTCAGATACCGAAGCTGCAAAATAGTCATCTTGCCATTCAAATTTTTCGCTGCACAGTCTATTCTTATTGATCCAATAAGATGACTCGCCTTTCAATAATTGCATAATCTTTCTCATTGATTGATCTATCCCGAGAGAAATCAGACAATGACAATGTTCCTGATACCCATTTATCATGTCAATGAATATTCCCTTCTCTGCTGCATTGTCTCTGATATGTTTCCATACCCGCATTCTTAACTCTGGGGAGGCCAGGAACGGCGCCCTGTTTTTTGTTGACCATACAAAATGGATCATTACTTTTATAAATGGCATAACGGCAACTTTTTTTACACAACATTTGGCTAAAGCCAAAATTCACTACCTATTTATCCCCGAGCTGAAGCTCGGGGCAATTGATTTAAGGCTGAGCTCCGGCAACTGATATTCCGAAGCCGTGCCCGCGGCAACTGATTAGTTCGGACGTGCTGACCCCTTGGGCCAATTGGTAACTCATTAAATCCAAAACAAAGATATGCCTCGCCACTTTTCAAAATTCTCTTAGTTACACCTGTTTTCCTTACATCCTCGCCCTTATTGCCCCTATTTCCTTATTCCCCAATTCCCTATTCCCCCTCCACCCACGGCACCATTCCACCGCTCAAGAATTTAGGCCGCAATTTTGTAAGGGTTTTACGCAAAATGGAAGTCTCCATTACAGGGAGAGACCTTTCTTGCGGATACTTATATATAAGGAGTATCCTGTGAACTTTAAAATAAAGTGTAGAACTTAGCCTAACTAAAACCATTCCTATGAAAAAAACACGGAGAGAATTCATCAAACAATCTGCCCTGGTAACGGCGGGCACCTATATCGGAGCCATGGGTTTCAGTGCAAAGAGTTACGGCAATATCATTGGCGCTAACGATCGTGTTCGTGTTGGTGTAGTTGGATTTTCAGACAGATTCAGAGGTTCATTGCTGCCGTGTTTTACCAACCATCACAAAGCAATGAATTTCGATATCGTCGCGGTTTCAGATATCTGGAGATTGCGTCGTGAAGCAGGCCAGGCTCAGCTCAAGGAAAAGATGGGCCACGATGTCAAGGCCTTCAGAAATAACGACGAGTTGTATGGCTCTAAAGAGGTGGATGCAGTGATCATCAGTACTGCGGATTTTCAACATGCTTTGCACGGTATTGAAGCAGTCAAGAATAATTGTGACGCTTATATAGAAAAGCCCTTTGCGGAAACCATGGAAGACAACCGTGCTGCGCTTAAGGCGATCAAAGATTCAAAAAAAATAATCCAAATCGGATCACAGCGTCGGAGTGGAACAAATTATCACGAAGCGGCTAAGTTTGTTAAGGACGGAAAGTTTGGCGACATCACCATGGTTGAGCTCACATGGAATGTTAACCAGCCAGGCCGTTGGAGGCGACTGAAGGACGTTGAGCTTATGAAGGAAGCTGACACGGATTGGAAGCGTTATCTAATGAACCGCCCTTTCGAACCATTTAGCGCAAGGAAACATCTCGAGTTCCGCTTGTTCTGGCCATATTCTTCGGGTCTGCCCGGCCAATGGATGAGCCATCAAATCGATACTGTGCATTGGTTCTCCGGATTGAAGCATCCGCGCAGTGTGGTTGCCAACGGTGGCATCTATGCATGGAAAGACGGCCGCGAAAACTGGGATACCATTACGGCGGTATTTGATTATGGACCGGAAAACGATCTCAAGAGCGGATTCCAGGTAACATTCGCATCACGTATGCACAATGGCGAAGATTCACCAACAGAACTCTATTATTCGAAAGGTGGACAGATGAACCTCGATACGAATATGGTTTCCTCATTCGGTGGTCTTACGGAAAGACATGCGAAGGCCATGAACATGGAAGCCAACATGCTGCCGCAAATGAGCCTTAAAAAAGTTGAAGAAAAGGTCGAGACCGGAGCAAACACCGGCGGCGATAATCTTACTTCTAACCACATGAAAAATTGGATGGAATGTGTTCGAAGCCGCAAGGAAACCAACGCTCCCGCTGAAGCCGGATATTCACACGCAATTGCCTGTATCATGGCCAACGCCGCTGCCCGTACAGGAACAAAAGTTACTTTCGACGAGGCGAAGCAGGAAGTGATGGCAGGAACGAAAATTTTTAATATCTAGGAGCCGTAAAACGTTATTCGTTATTCGTTAACCGTGAGTGTGAGTGTGTAAGTGTGTAAGAAACTACACACCCTCGCCCAAATCCCGTGCCCACCTGCCTACGCCTGGCTCCGGCAGGCAGGCGATTAACGGATAACGATTAACGGATAACGATTAACGGATAACGATTCAACAACACCAAAGCATTACGATTAATGAAACTTATATTTCTTTCCGTGTGTATTCTTGCCACGGCGTACTCCACCTTCGCCCAAAAGGGTTTTTCCCTGGTAGATCTGCCAGCTTCCAAGAAAGTGGAAGTGAGGTATGACGGAAAACTTTTTACCGCGTATTGTTATTTTGATTCAACGGAAAAGCCGGTGTTGTTTCCCATAAAGACGACCTCCGGCGTTACCATAACACGTGGATATCCGATCGCGCCCCGTCCGGGTGAACGGACAGATCACCCCCATCACGTAGGGCTTTGGCTGAATTATGAAAGTGTTAATGGCCTGGATTTCTGGAACAACAGCGATGCCATCACGCCGGAGAGAAAACCTCACTATGGGTCTATACGTCATGTAAAGGTTGTATCGAAGGAAAGCAAAAAAGATAAGGCAAGGCTTGAGGCGTCCAGCCAATGGGTTGACCACACAGGCAAGGTCCTTTTGGATGAAACCACGCTCTTCGTGTTTATGAAAAGCGGCAACGATTATATTATCGACCGGGTAAGCACCCTCGTAGCAAAGGTGCCCGAAGTTGTGTTTAAGGATGTAAAAGACGGTATGCTTGCCATACGTGTATCGCGCCAGCTCGAGCAACCTTCCAAAGAAAACAGTAAGTACGTGGATGCGCACGGTAATGTAACTACGGTGCCTCCCTCTGATACACAAGTCACAGGCTTGTATGCTAACCAGGAGGGAGTTACGGGAGACAACGTTTGGGGAAAAAGGTCAAAATGGGCCAGCCTGAACGGTACCCAAGATGGCGAACCGGTGTCGGTGGTGATCATAGATCATCCCAAGAACCCGGGCTATCCCACCTACTGGCATGCGCGGGGTTATGGTCTGTTCGCTGCTAATCCGCTGGGTCAGAAGGTTTTCAGTGAAGGAAAAGAGGAACTTAACCTCGTATTGTCGCAAGGGCAAAAGGCGGTTTTTAGGCATCGGATAATAATCCACGCTGGAAGTACGATGGCGGCTGATGCGATCAATAAGCAGGCGGACGAATTCGGCAAAACATCATACTAAGATCATTTTTTATACCCCTGGCTCAGGGAGGGTGCATTTAGTTGCCTAGAATCGGCAGCTTCCACACGTATTTTTAGCTAGGGTCAAGATAATTTTTTGAGGTGAAAAGGGGCCCAGCAGCATAAAAAAACCCCTCAGGCTGTCAGGTACAACGATTGTTATTTCGTCTTACCAATTGACAAACCTCATATCTATGATCAAAAACTTTACTCTATCAAGGTTATCCATGTTATGGATACTACTCCTCTTGAGTTCCCCGTTACTGGCACAGACTGGCACCGTCAGGGGAAAGATCGCCGACGACGCCGGGGCTGGATTGCCAGGTGTGAACGTCATTATTAAGGGAACCTCGAATGGTACCACATCCGATGCGGATGGAAATTATACCCTTAATGTACCATCCGCTGCTGAAGGCGGAACGCTGGTTTTTTCGTTCATTGGTTTTTCTACGCAGGAGCAACCGATAAATGGACGGACCACGATCGATGTTACCATGACTCCTGACGTACAGGCGCTTTCGGAGGTAGTTGTAACAGGTTATGGTACACAGGAAAAGAGAGACGTAACAGCTGCCATTTCCTCAATAAAAGGTGAGGCGATCGCTCGTATCCCTACGCCGAACGCGATGGATGCGTTGAAAGGACAGATCGCTGGCGTCGATGTGCTACAGAACGGCGGTCGTCCGGGACAAGCACCCACGATCAGAATTCGTGGTCGCCGTTCGTTGACGGCATCAAATGATCCGTTGTTTGTAATTGATGGTATCCCGATGACGGCAGGAACGGCGTCCATCGCGGATTTTAACCCCGCGGATTTCGCATCGGTGGAAGTATTGAAGGATGCGGCCTCTCAGGCAATTTACGGATCAAGAGGTTCGAACGGTGTTGTTCTTATTACAACGAAACGTGCTACACCTGGAACAACAAAAGTGAATTTCTCCACCTCATATGGGGTCACCACGCCATTTAAGACTATTCCAATGATGAATGGTCAGGAGTTTGCAGACTTAAAACGCGAGGCAAATAGGGTAAACGCTGCTGGTCAGTCGGGAAGAACAGCGTGGGGTGATGTCGGATCTACAATTCCTGCCGATGCTGCGGTGTTTAATGACGCAGTCGAATTGAATTCCGTTCAGAACGGTTTGTCAACGGACTGGCAGGATCTTATCTATCAGAACGGCGCGCAGCTTAACCAACAATTGAGCATTTT
>DASVBA010000745.1:0-2611 GCA_036376095.1 Chryseolinea sp. | reverse complement strand
CAAGGCAGTCTCAGGTTTGAAGAAAAGGTGCAGGGATCGTTTGTTGTTAAACGCATTCGGATAAGAGGTGGGGATTACAAAGCATATTTTTGCGCCTTTTGCGCTGTGTCAGACGTAGCCCTGCGAAGTCTGGTGCATTCTTTTGCGTTTTCTGCGCTAAAAAAATCCCACGCTGCTGTCCTGCTTTCTCCTCGGACGGCATTCGAACTAGGAGACGCCTTATCTTTTGATATTGTCTGAACAAAGCACCAGAGGGTTCCCGAACCTTGTGAATTTCATTCGGGAATTGAATTTTTGTCTTCATGTTCAATATGATCCTGTTCCGATCGAAAAATGCCGGCGCTTATATTGAATTCTTTCAAATTTTCTGTGCTTTGATCACCGCGGCGAGATCGCCTTCCATTCCATGAACGTCGGTAATAAGCCCATCCTCTACCGTGAAAATGAAAATACCTTTATATGAGACCTTTTTTCCGGAAGGTTCCATACCCATATAGGTGTGTTTATGAGTTCCAATGTGATCCAGCTTGACTGTTACGTATTGTCCGGATGCAAAGATGATTTCGACCTCATGTCTGTAATCAGGAAACGCGAGATAGACTTCTTTAATCAACGGTTTTATCTGATCATACCTTATTGGCTCTTCAGAACTTCCAAAAAAGAGAGCAAAGTCATTACTGATAAGTTTTTCCAACGACGCTGAATCTTGCTTGTCCATATACTCATAGAAGCTTCTGACAATTTTTATATTAGCTCCTTCCAGCATTGCCTGCTCTTCCAATTCAGAAGATTGGACGTTATCCTTACCTCCACTGCATGATGTCAGTAAAAGTGCGGTGGATAAAAGCGAGAGGACGAGCCAGCAGTCTTTCATATTTTTATTTTTAATTATTTCGCGATCCTGATCATTCACCTGTCAACTACCCGCTATTGATTGCTGCCGTCGTTGAAAACAAAACCTTTTTTTAGTCCCTCTTTGTCGATGATTTTCCTCATCCCTTCATCCAAATCTTTGTCGGCTTTGTTATTGCCAACGTATTTTCTGATCATATTTGAGTTTGAACACGAAAGTGAATCTCCCTAATCTTTTGAGGGTTTAGCTCCGGGAAGTCTGCTCTTTAACCAGGTCATTTGTCCGCGATGATTTGACTCATGCTCACAAACGTGAAACCATTTCCAATAGGTATTCACCGGTCTTTCTTTTGACCACTCAGGATCTATTGCAAGCAACCACTTATCATCCTTCTTCTTGAACTCATCCAGGGTCTTTTGTCTTACTTCGGCAAGGATATCGAGGTAATAATTCACATCATGGCCCTTTATTTTCTGCCTTCCTTCATCACCAAGACTCATGGGTGCGTTCCATGTTGTCTTTTCAGCTTCATTGTATTCCTGGCGACCTTCAAAGGTGTTGATCTGATAGAACTTCTCCGTTGCTGCGAGATGTAATGCTAATGCTCCTATGGTGTTCGCCGCCGGATCATGCAGATAATCCAGCTGTTCCATCGTCAAACCCTTTAAGGTGTTTATGATCGTCCCCCGGTTGTAGTTTAACATCGACACGAGTGTTCCAAGTTGGGGCGTGTAGCCTTCGGTTGGACCAACAACAAGAGGATCTTTTGCCGGTAAAGCAATGGGTTTTACGGCGGGAGCAAAACTGGAGAGTCCCATTAGTCCAGTGGCTGCCAGTGCGGATTGTCTTATAAAATCGCGCCTGACAAGGCGGGTTGTTGGTGTTTTCATAATCTGTAATTTTTTTAAACCGTTTTAAAGCTGTGGTGAGAAATAATAGCTGCTAAGTGAATTTAAGAATAATTCGTTTACTCGACCCGACCTATTGAGATATGTTTTAGTTCGTCTTTGAGCTCATGATGTTCTAACATGTAGATAGTTGGAACATTATCAATTGTGGATGATCACTTTTCAATCCGGTAGAAAGTAATGGGCTTCCCGTCGATTGCCTCTTCTTTTATTTTGACCATACCAAGTCGTTTGGCAACTTTGTGAGAGGAAGCATTGGTTGAATCACAGCTGGCGGTAAGGTATTGGAAAGAAAGTGTGTCGAAACTATACATTAAAATTTCACGTGCCGCTTCTGTAGCAATGCCATTACCAACGTACTCTGGCAGCAAGGCGTATAAGAGTTGAGGCTGCGACTCGCCAAAGAATTCCCACAGGCCAGCCATGCCGACGATGGAGTTAGAGGCATTGTACTTGATTAACCAAAGTCCGTAGCCGTGGCGTTCAAAACTTTGGATGCTCCTCGACAAAATATCCTGTATTTGCGCGACGTCAAGGATCTCATCATCGAACATATACTTGCGTACATAATCGTTCGTGATGATTTTGGAAAAAGACGAGAGGTCTTTTTCAGACGTTACAGACAATACAAGTCTATCTGTAATAAGCTCCACGTCTTCCTGGGTCAAAAGTACATTACAAGTTTACATTCAATTCGTCATTGGAAATTGGTAATTCCTTCCCATGCACATAGGTTGAACCTCCAATCTTTATCCCACCTGAACTAAGTGAAACCCTTCGGCGGCAATGCGATTACCGACTACTTCCTCACCCTTTTCTCCAACTCTTCCGTCTTTATCGAGATCAGTTT
>DASVBA010000777.1:0-3803 GCA_036376095.1 Chryseolinea sp. | reverse complement strand
CTCGCAGCATTTGATAAAAAACTAAGACGTTCCGCTGAAGCTGGCGTAAAATTGCTCATGTCATCGGCAGTGTCATCAGCCGTTTTATTGTTCGGACTCTCCCTTATGTATGGCATTTATGGTACTCTCCACTTTTCCGAGATCGCATCTTTCACCAACAGTAGCACGCTTTCAGTACTGTCACTGATTTTCTTTTTGTCCGGCTTAGGTTTTAAACTTTCGCTCGTACCCTTCCATTTCTGGACTGCAGACGTTTACGAGGGGGCTCCCCTTTCGGTCACCACTTACTTTTCGGTCGTATCTAAAGGAGCAGCCTTGTTTACGTTGATGTTAGTGTTGCACCGCGTATTCGGGAACCAATCAGGAATTTGGTCGCCGGCAGTTTACATCCTGTGCATCGCTACCATGGTGGTAGGCAATCTCTTCGCCCTTCGCCAGAAAAACATGAAGCGGTTCCTGGCTTTCTCTTCGATCACACAGGCCGGTTTTATGATGCTTGGCTTCATGAGCAACGACCAGGCTGGTATGAGTACCGTTGTGTACTTCATGCTGATCTATGGTTTATCGAACCTTGCTGTTTTTGGTGTAATGTCTATTGTAATTTATCAAACCGGAAAAGAAAGCATAGACGATCTGAACGGATTTTATTCAACCAATCCCCGTTTGAGTCTGATCATGCTCATTTCGTTGTTCTCGCTGGCCGGCATTCCGCCAGTAGCGGGATTTTTCGGCAAGTTCTTTCTCTTCACGGCAGCTGCGTCCAATGGGATGTATATCCTGGTGTTGATTGCAGTTATCAATGCCACCCTATCACTCTACTACTATCTGCTGGTGGTGAAGGCGATGTTCATTAACAAAAACGAGACTCCCATTGCGGCTTTGACTTCAACATTTTATGAGAAGGCAGCACTCGTACTGTGCGTCACCGGGGTAGTGTTGATCGGATTTGTTAGCGGCGTCTACGAATATATAGAATCATTAACGATTCCCTGATTTAGCTCCGGCCTCGGCAATTGTCGGCTCAAACAAGGAAATTCTTTAACATCCTTTGGAGCGACCATTGCGAAACAAACGCAAGCAGGACGAACACTAAGTTGCACAACGACCGCTAAACCTATAAAGCGTTGCCGCATCACAACGCGAAAATGCATTGTGACCCTGCATAAATGCTCAAGATTGCTGCGGAATTAATTTTGTCCTCACCAGCTTGCCTACATCAATCATGTTTTTAACTGACGTCTGTCAGTGAGAAAAACGCAAAGGAAATCTACCTTTTCGATGTAATCTCTCCTCTTAAGAAACATAGAATTACCATGACCAAAATAATAGAACACCTCGAAGAAGCTACCATCCGTTTTGCGGGAGACTCCGGAGACGGCATGCAATTGGTTGGGACACAATTTTCGGAAACGTCGGGATTTGCCGGGAACGAGGTCAATACTTTTCCTGACTACCCGTCGGAGATTCGCGCTCCAGAGGGAACGCTCTACGGTGTCAGCGCCTTCCAGGTGCACTTTGGCACACATAACAGTCATACATCCGGAGATTTTATTGACGTCCTCGTAGCCATGAACGCATCATCGCTCAAGGTCAACCTCGCTAACCTGAAGAAGGGTGGTATCATCATCGCCAACTCAGAAGGGTTTGATGCTCACAACCTCACACTTGCGAAGTTTGAAAGCAATCCATTAGAGGATGGAACGCTGAAAAATTACGAAGTGCACGCGCTGGACATTGCCAAAGAATTAAAAGCGGCTTTGAAAGATGTAGAAGTGTCCACTAAGCTGATCAGCAAAACAAAAAATATTTTCGCACTGGGAATTACCTATTGGCTGTTCCATCGTCCCATGGAACCAACGGTAAATTGGATCAATAAAAAATTCAAAGGAAAGGATGACGTTGTCCTGGCAAACATTCACGCGTTGCGTGCCGGATGGAATTACGCAGAGAAGGATCCGCGCTTTCAAAGACAATATCTTGTGGATCGCTCTCCGCTTCCGCCGGGACGTTACCGGAACATCACCGGCAACGAGGCAACTGCATTAGGATTGGTGGTCGCAGCACGCAAGGCCAATCTGCCCCTTTTCCTGGGCTCGTATCCGATCACACCCGCTACTGATATTCTTCACGCAATTTCAGGTTATAAAAAATATGGTGTGAAACACTTACAAGCGGAGGATGAAATCGCGGGGATCTGCAGTGCAATTGGTGCGGCCTTTGGTGGAAGTCTCGCAGCTACTACCACCAGCGGACCAGGCTTGTCTTTAAAGACAGAAGCAATGGGCCTTGCCGTGATGACAGAACTTCCATTGATCGTCGTTGATGTTCAGCGCGCGGGTCCATCGACCGGTATCCCGACAAAAACTGAGCAGAGCGATTTACTGATGGGCATGTTCGGCCGGCACGGTGAAGCGCCTATGCCGATCCTGGCTGCATCCGGATCCGCAGATTGTTTTGACATTACTCTCGAAGCGGCACGCATCGCGCTTAAGTATATGACGCCGGTGCTGATTTTGAGTGATGGCTACATCGGCCAGGCCTCTGAGCCATGGAAAATTCCGGCGATCAATAGTCTTCCCGAAATCAAAGCATATTTCACCAACGATCCAACCAACTTCGCTCCCTACAAGCGCGATGAAGAAACTCTGCGCAGGCAATGGGCGGTTCCGGGTTTTCAAGGCATGGAACATCGCATTGGCGGATTGGAGAAAGAAGATGGCTCAGGCAACGTAAGTTCCGACTCGCTGAATCACGAGAAGATGGTTCTGTTGAGACAGCAGAAAATCGAACGCATCGCCAATGATATTCCTGAGTTAGTGGTTGAAGGCGAACAGGAAGGTGATTTATTATTGCTTAGCTGGGGGAGCACCTATGGTGCTGCCAAGACTGCATTCGAACGATTGAAAGCAAAGGGCGCTCCGGTATCATTCGCGAATTTGCGCTATATGAATCCATTTCCGAAAAATCTCGGAGAGATCTTAAATCGTTTCCAGCGTGTGGTGATCCCTGAGTTAAACCTGGGCCAGCTGAAACTTTTGATCCAAGCCAAATATTTGAAACCGGTAATCGGTATTAACAAAATGCAGAGCAAACCTTTTAAATCAGTCGAGATTGAAGAGAAGCTGGAAGGTTTATTAACTCAAAAAGAAACTATCGTATGAGAACTGCTATAGATGAACTGCTGGAGGAGCCTCACAGAGGCAATCTGGTTTATACGGCAAAAGATTTTAAACCGAATGTAGATGTGCGCTGGTGCGCAGGCTGCGGAGCGATTTCTGTTTTATCTCCTTCACAACGGCTAATGCCGGAGCTGGGGATTCCGAAAGAGAAAATTGTCTACGTCTCCGGCATCGGATGCTCCGGACGGTTTCCATACTACATGGATACGTATGGCTTTCATTCCATACACGGCAGGGCGTTGGGTGTTGCTACAGGTTTAAAAATTGCACGCCCCGATCTAAGTGTGTGGGTGGTAACGGGCGATGGCGACAACATGAGCATCGGTGGCAACCATTTTATCCATGCCTGCCGTCGAAACGTGGATATCAACATCATGATGTTTAACAACGAAGTATATAGCCTTACAAAAGGACAATACTCACCCACTTCTCATCGGGGACAGATCACCAAGTCTTCCCCGCTGGGCGCTTTGGATGATCCGTTCAATCCAGTATCCCTGGCGTTGGGCGCTGGTGCCACATTTGTGGCAAGAGGTCATGATAAAGATCGTACTCAGTTGCAACAACTGCTGAAACGCGCTCACGAGCACAAGGGAGTTTCCTTCGTGGAGATCTATACCAACT
>DASVBA010000741.1:0-7803 GCA_036376095.1 Chryseolinea sp. | reverse complement strand
CCGTGTTTCCTGGTCGACTTGCAATATTGCTTTGGTGAGTGATTCGCCGTTAACGAGATCTCCATAACGGTCGACGTTGAACGACACCGCTACAGGTACACCCAGGGCACGGCAGGCGTTCACAACACCGATCGCTTCGCTGCTGTCATTAAATGCTCGTGCAGTGATGATATCCACGTCCAGCAAGGCAAAGGTCCGTATTTGTTCACCGTGGTATAATGCAGCTTCGTTCGGAGACATGCGGGGGCCGGAATCAAAATCATCGCGTCGTGGTCCAACCGATCCGCTCAAGATCACATTACACTTTTTGCCATGGTGAGTTTCCCGGATGAATTGAACCGCGTGACGATTGACGGTCGATGCTGCGTATGAGTTGTAACCAAGTCTATAAATCCAGTCGCGATTGGCACGCCAGGTTGGCGTTTCCAAAATGTAGGTTAGCTGGTACTGTTCAGCGAGCTGAAGGTATAGATCATGATATTGTTTCATTAGCGCCCTGCCCTCCCGGGTGTATAACAACTCAAACGCCGCATTGTGTGTAAGATCAATATGATAGTCCTTTACCAATGATGATTCGAGATTGGCTCCTGCAAGGAAAAATTGATCGGACCGATCAGACCCGTTCAGAGGGTCCGACTTGAATATCTTCTTCATAGCTTTCAAGTCAGCTGTTGGTTTTTTTACCTGCGATGTCTTTTGCCCGCAACATATCCCAGATCTGCGCCGACGCACCGTGGTAAAAACCGGTTTCATACTCAAAGTCTTTTGGATTCCGGAATGTACCGAAGATCAGGTCAAACAAGGGAAGATCTGAATAATTGCATTGATGTATCCCCTGCGCGTGATGATACGTGTGACTTTCAGGCCGCTGCACGATATAGCCCAGCCATTGTGGTGTTTTGATATTCGCATGTTGAAAAATGCTGAAGAAGTTTGTCACCAGTAGCATGACCGTGATCGCGGATGGATCGAGCCCGGCGATAAGACTAAAGCAAACACTTCCCAACACACTCCAGCCGACCATATCAAGCGGACTGAAGTAGAAGGCGCCGTATGTGTCGAGCCGTTCAGCACTGTGATGCATCTGGTGAAATGTTTTCCAAAGAAAATCGCTTCGATGTAAACTATAGTGCCATACAAACACACCAAATTCATAGAGCAGTACTGCAAATATCCCACCCCAGACGGTTCCCCAGCCGGACAAGTCAAAAAGTCGATACGGTTCGAGGTAAGGATTCATGAACATGGGTAGGTAAGAAGTGAAAAAGAAGTAGAATACGAAGACCAGAATTCCCCTTAACTTCCAAAATTTAACGTGCGGCAGTTTCCGCCCTGGAAAAATTGCTTCCCAAAGCATTAACATTCCATACATTGACAAAATGATCAGCGAAATCGGATCAAGTAAAATTTCCAATGGTGTGGGCATACTTTTTTGTTTTTGATTATGCCCTTAAGGCGTGAGTTTATGCCTTACACTGTAAGTAGTGCAATAAATTAATGAGAGAGCACCCATCTGACCGGTTTTTCAGGGCTATACGAGCAAAATAACCCGGTTTTTATGGCGCGATTGAAATGTTTACCCAGTGAAGGATGGCTCTTTTCGATTTTCTGGATAGCGTTACGGATGCGCCACGTCACAGCCGATCTCATCTTATCCATCGGATCATTGATTTTTCGCGTCTTCCCTCCCATTCCCAGTGATGCTGTCAAATGATCAACAAGACTGGAGTATTCCTCCTGCAACTCAGCGGCGCGTTCAAAATTGTTATGATCTTCGCATTGCCTGATCTCCTCCTGAAGGTCTTGTAT
This sequence comes from Chryseolinea sp., assembly GCA_036376095.1. Taxonomy (GTDB): domain Bacteria; phylum Bacteroidota; class Bacteroidia; order Cytophagales; family Cyclobacteriaceae; genus Chryseolinea. The sequence goes on along the minus strand of DASVBA010000741.1, from coordinate 5,994 downwards.
TTTCCTTTTATAGGATTGCTTCGCTTTTTCATCAAATACGGGTTCGCCCGTCATCGAAACGCTGGTACCGAACAAGGACGTGCAATGAAATTCCTTCTCAGGAGATTCAAGAAGTCTTGCCATATCAATAAATCCTTTCACCTCTGGTATAAATACCGTCTTTACTTCAAAGGAGATCTGCCACATCTCATTTTCCTTGAGAAACGAATTCTCCACCACCGGTTCAGAAGCTCTGGTAAATACCCTCGATGATAGCGATACTTTGCTTCCCCTTATGTGTTCCCAAAAGGGCAACAGGTTAGTGGTGTGACGTATCGGAGTTACATTAATTAGCCATTGCAGTGCCTGGTTTTCGTCAACTTCACCACCCTTCAGGATCTTGTCGCGGAAATCATCGAGGTAAACTGCCCAACGGGTTCGCATGGCTTCAAGATCGCCCGTCATAAAATAAGCAGCTGCGATGAGTGCGTTAAAATCCACCCAAGGGACTTTCAGCTTTGCACCGAGGGTAAGGCACTTTCCATAGTCGCCAAGCTCGAAAGCGATAATCGCTCCGATAGCGTCGTAATTTTTTTGATTTAAGGGATTAAGCTGTAATACTTTGTTATAGAGTTTGTCGGCTTCCTCGACGTACCCTAAATAAACAAAGCATAAAGCAGTTTGAATGAGATTGTCGATGTCATTTGAATTTAACCGTAGTGCCTTGCGAAGATAGTGTTCTGCGGTATCGTATTGCGCTTCATATAAATAGATCCTTCCAAGCACAAGGGCTGCAACATAGTTTTGCTCATCCAACTCGATGGCTTTTTTCGCCCAGTCATAAGCGCCTTTCTGGCTGACATCCCATCGCTCCCATAGCTGACAGCTCCACTCATTGAAATAAGTGAGTGACATGCCGGAGTATGCAAGTGAATAAGTCGGATCAATCTTAATGGCTTTCTGAAAATGTTCGCGGGCATTCTCGTCTGCCTCCAGCGTTCCTTTCTTCAGTTCCTCCATACCATAGAGCCAGTATTCATACGCTGTCAGGTTAACTGAAGCTTTCTTGCGTATGTGTATGAGCAAATCATAATTGAGTTGTTGCTGAAGGGACGAAACAATTTCTCTAAGAAGATCTTCCTGGATGGAAAAGATCGAATCACGGTCGCCTTCGTACCGGTCGGCCCACGCGACTTCATTGGTGGGTGTTTTAATCAGCTGTGCGTTAATTCTCAGGACATCGTTGTTGTGATGTCGAAAGGATCCTTTGATGGTATAATCCGAAGCAACAACGCTGGAGCTGTTCAGGGATTCCTGCGCGAGGATCCTGAACTGACGAAAACGCGACAGCTCTGTCACCAGGTCGATATAAAAGGATTTACAAACAATATCGAGCCCATTGGCCTCAGTGAGGTTTTCGAAGGGAAAGATGGCCAGGGTAACCTCATTGCTGATTCTGCTGTTCTCCACGTCTTCGAATTTTAGAACTATACGGAAACCAATTTAGCAGGTTGGCGAAAAAATGTAACCAAATTTGCGAGAAAAACGACTTGCATTCATCACTTCCGGCACTCTCACCTAGTTAATCTCGGGCGCGGTTTGTTCGGCAGTGGTCACTCCCGGTGGTAGTTCAATGATCTTCAAATTGCGGAAGTGGATTTCAGCGCCTTCCGACTCGAGGCAAAGGTATCCTTTCTTTTGGGTTGACTTGGCTATCCCGTTCACCACTTTGCCATTTACTGATAGCTTAATGACTCCGTCAATACAAACAACATCGTACGTATTCCATTCACCACGTCCTTTACATAAATTTTCAATAGACTTGCTTCTTTCTCCGCGAGGGTTGTCAGGTATCGTCCGGACACCACCTACACCGAAAAGTTCGCCATGCACATAAGCTATTGGTGGTGTCTGTCCATTTTGTTGGTGAAGGTTGACCCAGTCCAATTCCAGCATCTGCACTTCCACACCATCAGGTAGTCTGTTCTCTTCGCCAGGTTTGGCAGCGCTCCAGACAAACACTCCGGAATTCCCACCGGGTTCCATATGCATCCACTCGACGTGAAGAATGAAATTCTCAAACTGCCGCTCCGATCGCATCACACCGATCGGCTTGCCAGAACATTTTAACAATCCATCCTTTACGGTCCAGGTATCAGGATCGGTGTTGACGTTCAACCACTGCAAAGGTTTTTCCTTTTCTTTGGTATCCGTGGTGATCTTTGACAGGTTCATCGAAACGCCGAACTGCAGGGGTTTCTGCGCCAAAGATTTTTTGCCCGAATAAATGCATAGTACGCCGCTGATGAGAAGCGGATAAAAGATACTTTTCATAAAAGATGTGTTTTCAGCCGAGGCTTAAAAGAGTTTCGTTATCCCGGGTTTTGCCACCTCATGACCGGGCCATTTCAGATCCCAGGTGTATTGGTCAATCGCTGGACCAAGCGTCTGGTTTGAATTCAATGCTTCTTCCCATCCAATGGTCTGACCGGTATATGCGACCATCCTTCCAAGGACGCCAAGCATTGAACTTTGGGCCATTGATTCGCCATCATTCATTGGTTTGCTTGTTCGAATGGAAGCAAATAGCTCATCGTGTTCTGTTTGATACATATCATTTCTTTCCCCGGTGAACTTCCATGCATTCTTTCCCGAGATTTCATGGCCCGTTGCACCGCCGATCCATGCGTTCCCTAACGTACCCGCTATATCAACTTTATTTACCATCGAGCAGCCGTCCAGTTGCCGGCTGAAATGATATCCGCGGACGTCGTTAGGATATTCGAACTCTATCGCAAAATGATCGTAGACATTTCCGTAGATCTCTTCCGTCCTCACTTGTCTTCCTCCCGTACCTGTGGCTCTAAGCGGCGTCTTGTCACCAAGCGCCCACGACATCAGGTCAAGACTGTGAACCATCATCTCACTTATAAAATCTCCGGAAAGCCAGCTGTAATAGAGCCAGTTCCGCAGCTTATACTCCATATCGGTCCATCCCGGCTGCCGGGGTTTTGTCCATAGCGGACCGCCGTTTCGTATCGTGGAAACCGTTTTGATCTCACCAATTTCGCCATTGTGTATTCTTTTGAACAACTCGCGTTTTGGGTTGTCATAACGAAAACAGAATCCTGATACTACGGACAGTTTTTTTTCTTTTGCTTTTTTTGCCGCCGCCAATACTTTCCGCACTCCCGGCGCATCTATTGCAACCGGCTTTTCACAGAATGTGTGCTTGCCAGCATTTACTGCGGCCATCAGGTGATCGGGTCTGAAGGCAGGCGGCGTTGTCAAAAGCACCACGTCAACCCCCGAGTTTATGACTTTTTGATAGGCATCAAAACCGACAAACTTGTTTTCCTTGTTTACTTTAACCTTCGTTGGATATAACTCCATCAACGCTTCATACGATTCATCCAGGCGATCGGAAAATACGTCACCCATGGCGGTGAGAATCACGTCCGGGTCGGCAGCCAAAGCCTGTCCCGCAGCCCCAGCTCCTCTTCCTCCGCAGCCAATAAGTCCTACTTTTAGAACATTGGCAACGCCAACATGCCGGGGCGATGCGTCGATGTAACTGATCGGCAGAGCCATACCTCCAATAACAGCGCCGGTATGCTGAAGAAATTTCCTGCGATCGGCATTAAATGATGACTCCTTCCCTTCTTTCATAGGATTAGTATTTCGTGGGTAAATTCGTATTCGATCTTACTAAAATATTTGACCTTGTCCAAACTGCTTTACATGGGCAACCCAGGATCAATCTTTACTAACGGCGAATAAATTGAATTGGAAAAGCTCGTCAAAGCGCGTCGGATCATAAGGGATCATTTCGTTGTGTATCTCGCCGAAATAGGAATATCCCAGGCCATTGAGTTGAATCAGAATATCCCGGAGTGAGGTGCCATTTTCGGCGTACCATGCTGGAGTTACTTCGAAAAAGATCGGAGGTCTATATCGTTCGATCGTTTTTACTGCTCCTTTGAACACATGGGGCTCAAAACCCTCCACTATCATTTTTATGAAAGAAATGTTATCGGGATTGAGGGTCGCAACGACGTCATCGATGCGGTCGATTTCGATCGCTATACTCTCCTCTTGTCCGGTATTCGTGATCCTGCCGGCGCCTGTGTTCGAAGTGCTGTAGCGAAATGCGAGTTTGCCTTTTTCACTGCCCAGGCCAATGGGATGTATTTTCACAATGTCTGCGATCCCAGGATTTATGGAAAGATTTTCCGTGAGGCTCTTCACGACGAGAGGATTTGGTTCGAAGGCGTGAATGTGGACAGCATTAATATTTTCACTTAGCACGTGAGAAGCCAGACGCAGGGAAAACGATCCGACGTTGGCGCCGATATCCAGAACAATACTATTGGGCTTAACAAGTTTTTTTGCCCAAAGCAAAGAGTTGTCGCGAACTCCATAAAAGATACGCCATTGCAAGTAGTCCGATCGGTTGATCCTGAAATGAGTGCCGTCACGGACAACTAAATAATTGTCGTCTTCTGGATAAGACTCAGGCTGTGGAATGAAACGTCCTACCGAACCAAATTTGTGACGGATGTTTAAGGGAATGAACTTGCGGATAAAATTGACGCGTGTCCTCAGTGAAATGAAGAACTCCTCAAGCTTGTTTTTGCTGACATATCGATGAATAAACTTCTTAAGGTTATTCATATCGAGGTTAAATGTATCCCGTGACAGCCTTTAGATATAATTTCATATGCCGTGCTTCGTTGTCCATCCATCGCTGATATTCGTCAATGGCGGTTTGGCGTTCCGTTTCTGTGAGATAACCATCCGAAACGAGCTGCTTCCCTCTGGTCTCGGCGACTTTTTTCCAGATGCTGATTTCATCCATGAAGGTATCGCTGCCGTGGGTGGATACTTCTGACTGGTCCTGTTCATCAACGTCCCGAAGTCCGATGTCTTCGAAGATTCCCTCTAGATGGTCAGCAATGGCGTTGTCCATTCCCGCGTCGTGCCTCCAGTGTAGAAACGTATAATAGAAATTCTTTACCTCGTGTGGAACTTCAGGTGCGAATTCAATCTTTTCGTGGTTGTAGTCGAGAATAGCAATACATCCCCCCGGCTTCAACAGCGTTTTCATTTTCAAAAGTAGTTCCTTTGGATTAGCTACCCACTGCAGGACACGCGCGCTTGTGATGACGTCAAATTTCTTTTCGGGCGAATATGTATTCAAGTCAGCAACTTCAAAACGAAGATTTTTGATGGAGGAAAAGTTGGTTTGGGCAAGGCTTATGAGCTGGTCGCTTACATCAATTCCGGTGACGGATCCTTCAGGGCCGACAAGATCCACAATTCCCCGTGTGATTGAGCCGGAGCCGCAACCTACATCGAGCACAGAGATTCCTTTCCTTAACACCTTAAGCAAGTTAGCATTGTCTTTTTTCAATGTACGGCGGTCGAGTACGGTGTTGGTACCTGATGGCATCTCTGCCCTTTTTTCAGTTGAGCTCATTCGATAAGTTCTTTTAGCGCAACAATATAAGACGGAATCAAACTTAGCGAATCACTTTTGCCGAATATTTGCGTCCTACCGAACGCTAGGTCAGTCATTGCCGTGTAGACCTACCGTGGGTGGTAAGTAGTAAGTAGTGAGTGGTGAGTGGTTAGTAGTAAGTAGTAAAGGGTTATTACTGCAGAAAAATCGGTTAACCGCAGTCACGACGTTTTCCCATGACAATCCCTAAACTCCTAACTCCTACACATTAGCCACTCGTCGTTTGTATTCGGCAAGCGCATCCTCCACTCGTTGCTTCGCTGTTGTGTCGCCCGGGACGTTGTGAGAGGGGTGGATGAACAGTTTCACTCCGCGGTCAGCGAGTATTTCAGCGACGGTCGTTACAGTCATCCATACACAGGTGATAAAGGCCATCGTCGAGACCGGGCCGACTTTATCGCGATGATTTTTTAATGGCACTGATGAGTCACCGATCGGAGCACACGAATCAACAACCAGATCAGCCACTTCGAAGATGGTTTTACCGCTGGAGT
>DASVBA010000736.1:0-4901 GCA_036376095.1 Chryseolinea sp. | reverse complement strand
CAAGCTATTGACGGAACAATTGAACAGGCTGTCAGAAAATATAAAAGGAATTGAGCTATCCTTTGATGTGAAGTCATATGAAGATTATACGACGGGAGAGGCACAGGGTCAAACCGAAGTACAGCTTGGCGTTTCCAAAAGCCTTCTCGATGACAGACTTGTCGTAAAGGTTTCGGGCAATGTGGATATCGAGGGGAATGCAACAAATCAAAATTCTTTCACTGATTACATCGGGGACCTCGCGCTCGAATACAAGCTTACTGAGGATGGTCGATTCAGGATCACGGGTTTCAGAAACAATAACTATGATATTATTTCCGGTGAATTGATTGAAACAGGCGCCGGTCTTATCTACATCAAAGATTACAATGCACTTCGTGAGTTGTTCAAAGCCAATGCAAAAACGAAATAACATATTGCATTTCCCCGTTTTGAGGTGTATAGTATGCTGCGTTCTCGTGGCACTTACCGGATGTCAGGGCACAAAGTTTCTAAAAGAGGGAGAAACCCTTTATACCGGTTCAAAGATCAATTTCGAAACACAGGGACGAAGGGTTGGAAGAAAGAAGGTACTTGAGAAGGAACTTCAGGATCTGATCATACCAAAACCAAATTCAAAGGTACTGGGTATGCGTCCTGGTGTATTGTTTTATTATGTTGCCGGCACTCCAAAAAAAAAGAAAGGCATAAAGAGCTTCATAAAGAATAAGCTGGGCCAGCCGCCTGTGCTTATGAAAGACGTTAATCCTGAACGAACTGCAAAGGTTCTGGAGGCTCAGCTGTTCAATGAAGGCTATTTCAAGTCTTCGGTGAGCGCCGAAACAAAGACGAAGGGAAAGGAAGGTAAAGTAATTTACACCGTCAAGATTTCGAGGCCCTATCGATTAGATAGCATACGTTATCCCAATCCGCGCGACAGTGTGTATGCGTCAATCGTGCGGACGCTGAAGGAAGAATCGTTGTTAAAGCCCCGGCAACGCTATCAACTCGCCAGAATGCAGGCAGAACAGGAAAGGATCGAAGAAAAATTAGAGAGCTATGGATTCTATTATTTCGATGATCGGTTCCTGATTTTTGAGGCAGATAGCACCGTAGGTACTGAAAATAAACGAAGGGTCGATCTTGATCTGAAACTGGAACCGGGTATACCTCGAAAAGCAAGAAGGATCTATTCGATAAACCAGGTAACCATTTTTCCAAACTATTCCCTTACGGACACATTGAAACTGAATGCGGACACAACCGTTGTAGACGATTTCAACTATGTAGATTCGGTGCATAGTTTTCGGCCAAGCATAATCACACGGGTGATCAACATCAGAAAGGGAAACACTTATAGCCGCGAAGACCAGGAATTAACCTTGAGCCATCTTATGGGCCTTGGTGTTTTCAAGTTTGTTAACATAAAATTTACCGAGGCCTATCCCGATTCAACCCTGCTCAATACAAACATTTACCTCACGCCGCTGCAAAAGAAATCGCTTCGGGCTGAAGTCCAGGCTGTATCGAAGTCCAACAATTTTGTCGGGCCGGGCATTTCGTTCACTTTTACGAATCGAAATATATTCAGGGGGGCCGAATTGTTTCAACTAAGGCTTAGCGGTGCCTATGAAGTTCAGGTTGGTCGTCAGAACCAGGGACCTTTGAATTCCCTCGAAACCGGATTGGAATCCAGTCTCACCGTTCCGCGATTCATTTCTCCGATCCGAATCGATTACAACTCGCGTAAATATCTGCCGAAAACAGTTTTCAAGGTAGGATTCAATTTCCAGAACCGCGTCGGATACTACAGGCTCAACTCTCTTAACCTCAATTACGGATACATCTGGCGTGAGTCGGCCGCCAAATCACATGAGCTTTATCCCGCCGATATAAGTTTTGTACGGACGGATAAAAAGTCCCAGGCCTTTATAGATATGGTGGAAAGTAACCCGATACTCGAGAACTCTTTTGAGAATCAATTCATCATCGGTGCACGTTATTCCTACACGCTCAACACGCAATTGACGGAAGACCCGATGCAGAAGTTTGAAAGAAAAAAATACCGAACTCACAACTTCTATTTTAACGGAAATGTCGACGTCGCAGGAAACCTCATCAATTGGGTTCAGGATATGATGTATAAGTCCTCCGAAGAACCATTCGACCTTTTTGGCGCTCCATACTCACAGTTCGTAAAAGGTGATCTCGACTTCAGATATTATTTCCAGTTTGACGAGCATAACAAACTGGCCGCGCGCTTCATAACGGGTGTCGGCTATGCTTATAAGAATTCGACAACGCTGCCTTATATCAAACAATTTTCCATCGGCGGATCAAGCAGTATAAGAGCCTTCCCCGCGCGTTCAATAGGACCGGGGACCTACAATGTCCGGGAGAATATTCCTCCGGACAGCACTTTGTTTATCGATCAGCGCGGTGACATCAAGCTGGAAGGCAGTGTTGAATACAGGTTTGATATCATCAAAGCTCTCAAAGGTGCAGTTTTTGTTGACGCCGGGAATATCTGGCTCATGAGAGTTGATCCACATCGGCCGGGTGGGGAGTTCAACTCAGCTACTTTTCTCAATCAGATCGCTGTAGGAACCGGAGCAGGCTTACGTCTTGATTTCAGTTTTTTTGTTCTGCGTTTTGATCTGGCCTTTCCGTTGCGGAAGCCTTACCTGGACGATCCCTGGGTAGCGGATGAAATTGATTTTGGAAGCCGGGCATGGCGAAAGGAAAATCTCATACTGAACATCGCCATCGGCTATCCTTTCTAGTATTTAAAAAGGACATTCTGTTGGATGACAACAGACAATCGAGATTGCCGCGGAATTAATTTGTTATTACAAGGACTCTATTCAGACAACTTGAAATACAGATAGAAGGTCGTTCCTTCGTTCAATCTGCTCTTCACTTCCACGGTAGCCCCGTGACTGTTCAGGATATTTTTTGTGGAGGTAAGGCCCAGACCCATTCCTCCTTCCTTGTTTGTGTAAAAAGGGTCGAACAATTTTTCCAGGTTATCAAGTTCAATGCCTTTGCCGTTGTCGGTTATGGATATCACTGCAAGGCCATCTATCCTTTTTACATCCAGCTTGAGAATTCCTTTTGCCGGTTGCATGGCTTCAACCGCATTGATAATGATGTTAAGCAGCGCAATTTTTAGTTTTTCTTTATCGGCAAGAAGACGAGGCAAACCCTGCTGGATACATTTTTCGAGCTTTATCTGGTTGAGGTTGATGCGATCAATCGCCATCGCCAATGTTTCTTCCACAATAACCTCGAATGGGACCAGTTCAAGGTCGAGTTCTTTAGGTCTGGAAGAGTTAAGCATTTCCCCGATCAATTCTTCGATCCGGTTCGCATTCCTTTGAATGATATCGGAGTACAGGCGCACCGATTCATTCTTGTCCGGTATTTCATCCTTGAGCTGGTCTAATGCGAGCGTAAGGTTTGTCAACGGATTTCTTACCTCGTGTGCGATCGTCCGCGCGATCTTTCCCGTCATGGACAAACGCTCCGCGAGCAGCATGTCTTTTTCGGCTTTCTTGCGCAACGTAAGATCGTGAATGATCCCCTGATAGCAGCAAAAGTCTGACGCCTGGTCTGGAATAAAAACGCAGTTAAGGAGTACAAGCTTTTTCTCGCCTGATTTATTCACCATCGCTACTTCGAAGTCACGGATCTGTTCTACTTCGGTCAGGGTCGAATAACAATAACGATAGTCCGCTTCGTCAGCGAAGAGATCGCTCACTTTCAAAGAAAATGCTTCCGGTAACGTGTAATTAAAATACTTCAGGAACGATCCGTTCACATCGATGATCTGAAGGTGCTCGTTAGCCAAAAAGATCGGGTCGATAGAACGCTCGAACAATGAGCGGTATTTTTTTTCCTTTTCGTCCAGCTCGCGGATAACCGTATGCTGGCTAAGGGCATAACGAATGCTTCTTTCAAGCAGATCAGCATTCAATTCCGTTTTGACAAGATAATCGGCAGCGCCGTAGCGGCTCGCATCAATATCGACTTTTAGATCGCCCTGACCGGTGAGTAGAATACAGGGTACGAGTACGCCATTGTCTTGAGCGAATTTGATAAGGTCCAGACCGTTTTCGCTTCCCAGGCGGTAATCGATAAGGAACACGTTGTATTGCTTGTTCGTCATCTTTTCCCGGGCCGCCTTGGCATTGGATTCCCAGTCGACCTCAAAACGATAGTACTTACTTTCCCCAAGGTATTCCTTGGCGAGCAACACATCATCCTCGTCGTCTTCTATCAACAACACTTTTATCAATGGAGCGCTCATGTATCCTCCCCTTCAGTTTTCGGAATTAGTATAATCTTTTAATTCGACGGTAACGCCACTGTACTGAACCAATATTTACCTATTTCGCGAGCCACCATGACCAGTTCATTAAAATGGACAGGCTTGCAAATGAAGGAATTAACGCCAAGGTCATAGGTCCTGATGATATCCTCCTCCGCCCGCGACGTAGTTAGCACGATCACAGGAATTCGCTTGAGGTTGGCATTCGATTTAATGTGACTTAACGCTTCCCGCCCGTCAATCTTTGGCATATTCAAATCGAGGATGATCAAATGAGGTCTAATTACTTTCTCACTGAGGAACTTTCCTCTTTGATGCAAATAATCCAGCAACTCCTCACCATCTTCCACGAAATGCACAGAGTGCGAGAAGTCATTTTCTTCAAGCGCCTCTTTTAGCATCATCCTGTCGTCCGCATCATCGTCGGCGATAAGGATTGTTGGAATTAATTTGTGTTTCATTCTTATGAGTCATTCAAGGGTAATATAACTATAAATTCCGAGCCAACGTTCTCTTTACTCTTTGTCAGAATAAGGCCTCTATGGTTCGCAACGATCTTCCTGCAGATGGAAAGTCCGATGCCTGTACCCTC
>DASVBA010000732.1:0-7779 GCA_036376095.1 Chryseolinea sp. | reverse complement strand
CAAATAGATTGAATGGGCGTTATGCCTGATCGAGTCAAGCCATCGGACAATACGTTTCTCGCGATCAAGGCTTGTTGAATAGTCCGGAACCCCAAGATGAAAATCAGAGGCAAAGAAGATCTTTTTTCCGCCAAGGCTATTCAAAGATTGAATCATAAAAAAACTCAGGCGATTTTATCGCCTGAGTTCAAAAGTAAGATTTATAATGAGAAATTAATTACTTGTTTTCTTCCTGCTTTTCACCTTCCAGCGTCGGTGTAGGATCAACACCAGGCTGCTCGCTCTCCTGTTGTTTCTTTTCATACTTACCTTTTCCGTTAGTGAACTGCTGATAGGTTGTAAGCTTTTCAAAAGGACGTTTTCCAATCAGTCGTTCGAGGTCAGCCTGGAACAGGATCTCTTTCTCCAACAGTTCCTTTGCTATCAGATCAAGATACTCGCGGTGTTGCATCAATAACTTTTTGGTGCGTTCATAAGCCCCATCGATAATGTTCTTAACCTCGATATCAATCTTTTCGGCAGTAGCATCTGAGTAAGGTTTTTGAAATGAATACTCAGATTGCTTAGAATCATAGAACGAAACGTTACCGATCGCAGGGTTCATACCATAAATAGTTACGATACTGTAAGCCATTTTGGTGATCCTCTCCAGGTCGCTTAGCGCACCAGTTGAGATCTTGCCAAACACGATCTCTTCCGCCGCACGACCACCGAACGCCATACACATTTCGTCCATCATCTGTTCGGTCTGATAGAGGAACTGCTCACGAGGTAGATATTGCGCGTAACCCAACGCAGCGACGCCGCGAGGCACGATACTCACCTTCACCAACGGATCGGCATGTTCGAGGAACCATCCTGCAACAGCGTGTCCCGCTTCGTGGAAAGCCACAATCTTCTTTTCCTCGGGAAGTATGATCTTATTCTTTTTCTCCAATCCACCGATAACGCGGTCGATAGCGTCCTGAAAGTCCTGCATATCGACGGCCTTTTTATCTTTTCGTGCTGCGATCAGGGCGGCCTCATTACAAACGTTGGCTATTTCTGCGCCGGCAAAACCAGGTGTCTGGGCAGCGATCTTTTTGGGATCCAAGTTCGGATCCAGTTTGATCGGCTTAAGATGGACCTTGAAGATTGCCTCCCGGCCAACGATGTCCGGTTTATCGATGCTGATCTGCCGGTCAAAACGACCAGGTCGGAGCAAAGCGGAGTCCAGGACATCCGGACGGTTAGTAGCCGCCAGAATGATCACGCCGGAGTCCGTAGCAAATCCATCCATTTCCACCAGCAGAGAGTTCAAGGTGTTCTCTCTTTCGTCGTTCGCCCCAGGCAACTGCCCACGACCACGGGAGCGGCCGATTGCATCGATCTCATCGATAAATACAATACATGGCGCCTTTTCTTTTGCTTGCTTAAACAGGTCGCGAACGCGTGCTGCGCCAACGCCGACGAACATTTCAACGAAGTCGGAACCCGATAGAGAGAAGAAGGGAACACCGGCTTCTCCCGCAACGGCTTTTGCCAGCAGGGTCTTACCAGTACCTGGAGGACCAACCAGAAGGGCGCCTTTTGGTATTTTTCCACCAAGTCGTGTGAATTTGCTTGGAGTTTTGAGGAAATCAACGATCTCTTTCACCTCTTCTTTCGCTTCATCGAGCCCGGCAACATCCGCAAACGTGATTTTTACCTTGCTTTCAGCATCAAAAAGAGCCGCTTTTGATTTGCCGATATTAAATATCTGACCCCCGGGTCCGGCCCCTCCGGTCATTCGACGCATCAGCATCCAGAAGCCAAAAAGCAACAAAAAGAGGAATCCCCACTGAATGAAGACCTGGAAGTAGTCCTCACGGTTCTCGGTTTTATACTCGGGTGACTGGGCTGCCGGGAGTTTGTCTCTGAAATCTCTGAATTCCTTGTCGAAGTTCCCTGAGTCCACCACTTTCATTATAAAATGGGGGCCATCGCTGCCGCTCGTAAATGTGTTATTAGTAAGTTGATCCTTATACTTCGCGTTCTGAAGAGCTTCCGGTCTTAACGTTATTTCAACAAATTTTCGATTCTCAACCAGTACGACTCTTTTGACATCGCCGCTTCGCACCATTTGCTTGAAGTCGTCGAAATCCTTCTCCTTGAGACTACTGGAGTTATTGAAGTACATAACCCCAAAAATCACGGCTACCGCAGCCAAAATCACCCATATCTGGTAATTACCACGGGGCGGTTTGGTCGGTAAAAGGGGTTTGTTATTTTCTTTCTTGTCAGCCATTTCTATATATAATCAAATTTAGAATCCTTAAAAAAGTATCAAATGAATAACGTGAGCAACGGTTTTTAGTTCTTGCCGTCGTCTATTTCAGTGATGTCAGCGTCTCCCCAAAGTCGTTCCAGCGCATAAAATTCGCGCCGGTCCTTGCGAAAGACGTGTGCAACAACATCAATATAGTCGAGTAACATCCATTCTTTATTGTTTTTTCCTTCGGTATGCCACGGACTTTCTTTCAAGGCTTTGAAAACTTCGGCGTCGATTGAATCGGAGATGGCATCCAGCTGTTTATCGGAATTTCCAGAACAAATCACAAAGAAATCGGCCACTGCATTTTTTATCTTTCTCAGGTCCATGACCACAATGTCACTCGCTTTTTTTTCCTGCATTCCCTTCACAATAACGTCACTCAGCTTTTCGGAACTGGCACCCTTCCTTTTTTTCGCCATTAATCTATCTTCGTTTTTATTTAACCCACAAAACTAATCAATTTTACTTTGTATAAAATCCCTGCCAGTACGCTTTTCCTGGGTAAAAACCTCGTTTTTATGCCGGAATGTCATTCTACTAACAGCTATGCCCTTCAACTCTGCCAACACTCTCCACTTGCGCCGGAAGGAGCAGTAGTTATTACTGACAATCAAACTGCGGGCCGTGGTCAACGGGGTAATAATTGGATCACCGAACCAGGCAAGAACCTGACATTTTCGGTCGTGTTAAAACCTGTATTTCTAAACACAAAGGACCAGTTTTTCCTTTCCGTATTTACCTCGCTGGCGTTAAGAGATTTTTTGCAAGCGAAAGGATGTTCGAGCATCAGAATAAAATGGCCGAACGACATTTATGTGGGATCAAAAAAAATTTGTGGAATCCTTATCGAAAACGTGGTCTCCGGAAATCGTTTTTCACATGTGGTAATAGGTATTGGGTTGAATATAAATCAGGTTGAATTTGCTGTAGATACGGCGACATCATTATGTCTTTCATTGAATCAATCGTTCGATCTTCCAACCGAGTTTGAGGCGTTGTTAACTTTTTTAGAATCACGTTACCTCAAGCTGAGACAAAATGACCTTCAATCGATGATGGAAGAATATCTTTCGTTGATGTATTGGCGCGGTGAAAATCACATGTTCAGCTCCAACGACAATTTGTTTGAAGGAACTATCACCGGGCTGGATGAAAACGGAAGGTTAAAGGTCCTGACAAAGAGCGGAGAAAATTTATTTGAGGTAAAGGAAATCAGTTACGTCCGATAGTCTATTTATGAATAAACTCAGTTCGCCTAGCCGTATCGTAATAACTTGCAGTAAGAGACTTTCACCTTTCTTGGAGAAAGAAGTACGCGACCTTGGTTTCGTTCCTGACAAAACATTTATTACCGGTTTGGAATTTTATGGATCATTAGAGGACTGTATCAAACTAAACCTGAACTTGAGATGCGCGAGCCAGGTGCATTTTTCATTAAAAGAATTTAAGGCAAACCATCCTGACGACTTGTACAAGGAACTTGTAGTGTTTCCGTGGGAGGATTATCTTCTAAAGGACGGTTATTTTTCCGTGACCAGTAATGTTGATCACCCGAGCATTAATAATAATCTTTATGTAAATGTAAAAGTTAAGGATGCGATTGTAGACCGAATGACTCGTGAGACGGGCCGTCGTCCTGATTCAGGATCGGAATTAAAAGGTGCGGTCATATACGTATTCTGGAAGCAGGAACGCGTCGAAGTTTTTGTTGATACATCCGGTGAAACACTGGCAAAACACGGTTATCGAAAGATCCCCGGAAGGGCGCCCATGCTGGAAGCGCTTGCCGCGGCGACCATACTCGCAACAAAGTGGGATCGAAGAGCGCCGTTTGTGAATCCAATGTGCGGATCGGGTACAGTGGCGATTGAGGCGGCACTTCTTGCCACCAATAGAAAGCCCGGTCTTCTTCGCGACAACTATTCATTTATGCACTTCAAGGGTTATGATGATAGCGTTTATAAGAAAGCGTTAGCGGAAATCACAGCGCAGGTTCACCACGTTGATGGGCTCGAAATAGTAGCCAGCGATATAAGCGCAAATGCGATCAAGATCGCAAAATCAAATGCGCAGGAAGCCGGTGTTGAGAACATGATAACTTTTCAGCAATGCGATTTTGAGGAGACAAACGTGAGCGAAGGTAAAGGTGGCGTTGTGTATTTCAATCCTGAGTATGGCGAGCGACTGGGCGATCTGTCAGAGCTTGAAGCCACGTATGCCCGAATTGGTGATTTCCTTAAAAAAAAATGTAAGGGTTACAGCGGGTATATCTTTACAGGCAACCTTGAGTTGGCCAAAAAGATCGGATTAAAAGCATCCAGGCGAATAGAGTTCTATAATGCGAAACTCGACTGCCGCTTGCTGGAATACGAACTGTATTCAGGTACCCGCAGACAACTCAATGATAAACCGGCCGAAGCTGAGTAGGATATACTCCTGTCAGATTGAAAAACATTCGACTAAACGAACTGGGGTTTGTGAAGCCAAGTGAGTATGCAATTTCATTGATGCCAGTCCTCGTGCGTTCAATCATTTGCCTGCCAATTCGAACGCGCTCCTCATTGATAAACTGGTAAGGTGTTTTGTTGAAGGCTATTTTGAACAACCGAAGAAAATGAAATTTGGAAAAACATCCAACGCTGGCAAGTTGTTCCAGTGAGAGGTCTTCGTTCAGGTGAGCATGAATGTAATCAGATACTATCAGCATCCGTTTGAGGATCTCCTCCCGTGTGGATGATTTGATGGCCGGAAACTGCGACTGAATCTTAAGCAGGTCCTTTTCTTTCTTCAGGAGGTTTTCAATGAGAGCGTACAACTTTTCTTCGAGCCACGTCGATCCGTCGGCACCGCGTCTTATCTCCAGGATTAGTTTTTGAATCCCTTCGTCGCGATGGTACAGCTTATTATGAAACTCAAGCCGTTCTGAAGGCGCTTGAAAACGGTCGCTAAGCAACTGATCTGCACTTCGTGATAATGAGCTGAAGACCTGGTCGCAAAAGTACTGACCGAAATGAATGTTAAAAGTTTCCGCAGTTTTCCCTTTTTCAATTTCAAGGGTATAATGTTGATCAAAGTTGCTCACAAAGAAAAAATCCTCTTTGACCGGGATCCTCCGCCTTGAAACTTCAACAATACTTTCCCCGGAGATATTTGTGAAAATTGACAACGGTCCCCTGATGTTATCACGAGCGATGTTGTTTGCTGAAACATTAAGAACAACGTTCGGCCACCCTTGCCCATCAAGCTTCGCTCCGGTCCACGACCTGCCTTCCGCAAATCTCGTTTCGGCCTGAGTTCTAAGCCATGTGAGGTCCGGAAACTCCTTGAGGATCATATTCCCGAAAACGTAAGGCAGGAAGGCAAGGTTGTTACAGGTTATGCCATACTGTTGAATTTTATCGCCAACAATTGCCCTCTGTTTGAGGGTAAAGAAGCTAACCAGGCTAAGCGGTCGTTGCACTGACCCGTGGCATGATTTTTTTACCAATAATGCTATGAAAACGAATCATATACTCATTCTCATAGCGATGCTAATCTTACTTCCGGATCACAGCGCTAAGAGTCAAAATAAGAAGGCTTCCACAGCAGCCAAAAGAAATACGGTAGCCGCCGACACGTTAAATCTGCCACCTCCAAATGCGACAAAGTCGAAGCGGAACTTCAGTAAAGTGCAAGGCTGGGATGAAGGTAAGACACCGAAGGCTGCTGAAGGATTTAGGATTAACAAGTATGCTGATAGTTTTGAAAATCCGCGCTGGATGTACGCAACTCCAAATGGTGATATTTTAGTGGCCGAAAGTAACTCGAATCACTCGTTGTTGGAAAAGATCGGCGGATTCCTGATAGGCGCATCTAAGTCAAACAATCTTCGCAATAGCGCAGACCGGATCACGCTCCTGCGCGATGCCAACGGCGATGGCATTCCGGAAGTACGCGAGACATTTATGAAAGATCTGAATCAGCCATTTGGTATGTTGGTGTTGGGCAATTGGTTTTATGTTGCGAATACAGACGCCTTGTGGAGATATCCGTATAGCCCGGGCGATACGAAGATCACGGCGAAAGGAGAAAAGGTTATCGACCTTCCGGCAGGGAAACACAACTTACATTGGACGCGTAACATCATCGCCAACAAAGATGGGTCTAAGATTTATATAGCAGTCGGATCAGGAAGTAACGTGGCTGAGCACGGCATCAACCAGGAATTGCTGAAGGCTGATATTCTCGAAGTGAATCCTGACGGAACAGGCCTGCGCGTTTACGCTTCGGGATTAAGAAATCCGGTAGGTATGGATTGGGCACCGGGAACAACTACGCTGTGGACAGTCGTCAATGAACGCGACGGATTGGGCGACGAACTTGTGCCCGACTATCTGACCAGTGTTAAGGATGGGGGATTTTATGGTTGGCCGTATGTTTATTTTGGCTACCACGAAGATTCTCGTGTTACAGATCCGAAGCCTCAGGCCGTCGAAAATACTATCATGCCGGATGTAGGAGTTGGGGCCCACACCGCGTCATTAGGTCTGGTGTTTTACACGAATAAAACGTTTCCATCAAAGTATCACGAGGGTGCATTCATTGCACAACACGGTTCATGGAACCGGTCTGTTCTATCCGGTTATAAGGTGATCTTTGTTCCGTTTAAGAATGGTAAACCCAGCGGACCACCTGAAGATTTCTTGACGGGTTTTATTGCAGATCTCGGAAAGGACAAAGTATATGGAAGGCCTGTCGGGCTTCTTGTTCAAAACGATGGATCATTGCTCATCACCGACGACGTAAGCAATACCATTTGGCGGGTTTCAGCCACCCCTGATAATATCTCAATGAAGTAATCATCCAGCGTCAAATTATTCCCAATCTGAAAGTACAGGGAAAATTCTGGGAAAAATTTCGGAGGGCTATTTTTGATGGAAAGGGATGCAGCATCGAATTCAGCGCGATTAAAGGCTTTTCTGTCGTGACGCTTATTGCGTGATTAGTTGGAAGGCGATTTGCGTCACCGGTCGTATGACAACTTTTTTCGAGCATCAAAAATCCAGTTTTAAGCGCAATTATCTTAAGAACCTGATCGCCCTCGCGTCGGCTGATGGAGCCTTGGGTGAGGACGAAAGAGCGCTGATAACGAGAATTGGATTTCGTCGAGGGTTGAAAGCGTGGCAAATAGATGAGCTTTTTTCAGACGTTAAGGACCATAAGACTTTTTTGCCCGAATCGATGGCCAACAAAATGAACATGTTGTACGATCTGATGGAACTCGTATATGTTGACCGCCAGGCAAATACAAACGAGATCCAGTACATAAAGAACCTGCTCGATGTTTTTCAATTGAAGTCGGAAGTAATGGATGATCTGATTTCCCTCTTCAGGAACGGACCACCTTCGCGAATGGACTGGATGGACTTTGTCGATAATACTTGTCGGATCGCCGTCGAATCATAAATTGTTCCTTGCTGCACCTTTGTTTTTTTATAGGTCCCTTG
>DASVBA010000728.1:0-2185 GCA_036376095.1 Chryseolinea sp. | reverse complement strand
CAGGTAAGTGCTCTCTCGGAAAGCACATGGAAACTTTCCCCCACAGATTTATCTCTGTTATTGATTGCTAATGAAAAGCCCATCGCGACGTCATCGGCATGTACGTGATGCAGTGTTTCAAGACCGGAATTCGGCATGAGCACTTCTTCCCCGTTTGCCAGCTTCTCGAAGGTTTTGTAATTAAGATTTCCAATCGGATTAACAGGATTCCAGCCAGGACCGACAATGTGCCCGGGATGGAGAACAGTCGACGGAAGTTGTGCCTGGTCGCAGTCAAGCAAGAATTTTTCAATGGCAGCCTTTTGTTTACCGTACGCCTCCATTGGATGTTTATCGTCTGTCTCCTTCACCGGTACCGCTGCATTGTATCCGTGAATCCAGACTGTTCCGCAGTGAAGGAAATGCTCGATCTTTCCTTGCAACGCATCGGTCAACTGACGGCATTTTTCCAATTCAAAACAAATTAGATCGACTACCACATCGGCGCCGAATGCTGCTATTTCCTTGCCGAATTGGTTTTTTTTCTCCAGCGCGTCCCGGTCCATAGAAATAATTTTCGCATTCGCCCAACGATCATGCGATTGGTATGGGGCCCTGCGTTGTCTGCTCACCACTATTACTTCGTGCCCAAGGGCCACGAGCCGTGGAACTAAAAATGTACCTATGTGGCCGGTACCGCCTATGATAACAATCTTCATGGTCGATAATAAAGAGAGAAAAAACGGTCTGCACAGGTTTTATGCGATCGGCCTTATAAGCCTGGCAGGTACACCGCCAAAAATACAATTATCGGGAACATCATGGTTGACCACTGCCCCGGCGGCAACAATTGAATTCTCTCCCACGGTAACACCTGGGAGTATCGTCGCTCCTGCCCCGATCCACGCATTTCGTTTAATCACAATTGGCTTCAAGTCCAGATGCTTTCTCGCTGCAGGGTCTATCGGATGATTTTCTGTAACCAGATTTACCCTCGGCCCAATCTGCACGTCATCTTCAATTGTAATTCCGCCAAGGTCAAGGAAGCTGCAGGCATGATTGATGAATACATTTTTACCGATCTTTATATGCTTGCCAAAGTTCGTATGGAAGGGAACAAATACTGTTGAGCTCTTGTCGATCATGCTACCAATTAGTTCGCCCAGTCGTTCGCGCATCTCGTCAATACTTACAGCGGCGTTAAGGGCTAATGATAGCCGTTGCGCACGGAAAACAGACTCCCATACTTCACCCATTTCATCATTTCGAATAATGCCTCCGGCAAGCATTCGATCAAATATAGTTTGCGACATCTTAAAGTGATTTTCTTATACCTCTGCGGGTCTTAGTGATGTTGGATTCGTACCCGTAACACGTTTGAAGAAGTTGTTGAAGTATGTTGGATATTCAAATCCTAATGCATATGCTACATCAGCAACATTCCAGTCGGTGTGGAGAAGCAATGCCTTCGCTTCGCTGGCAATGCGTTCGCTGATATGTGTTGTTGTAGACTTACCAGTAGTTTCCTTAACTGCGCGATTCAGGTAATTCACATGGAGGTTTAACGTCGTAGCATAATCCTGCGCAGATCTTAACTTAAGAGGACGGCTTGTGCTTTCGATTGGAAATTGTCTTTCTAGCAGTTCAAGAAACACATTTGTGATCCGGTGGGCAGCATTCATCACCTGATCAAAATTTTCAGCAGGCTGAAGCTTCAATGCCTCATGTATGATCAGATTGATATAGTTCCGAATGAGATCGTCCTTGAAAGCATAATTCGTATTTTGTTCTGCCATCATGATCCGAAAAATGCCATTCAGGAATTCGCGCTTCTCCTCTGTAATTTCAAAGATCGGTGTACCACCAATCTTAAAAAGTGGTGATTGTTGTAAACTTTCAGTACGGTCGGACGGCTTATAAAAATCTTCTGAAAACAAACAGGTATAACCCACGTAGCTTCTTGAGATTGTTTCCCATGAGTACGGCACATTAGGATTCGCAAAGAATAGGATTGTTCCCTTCATCAAAAAACTGCGATCGGCGTAGTTTATGAGGCTTTCACCAGTAGTCAAACAAATTTTATAAAAGTCCTTACGACTGTACTCGCGAACAACGTTCGAGTCTTCTTCAATTTGAAAGACATTAAACCCTTTTAGTTTTAACTCATTATTATAAGCAGACACTGAGCGCTCGCCTATCTTCTTTT
>DASVBA010000717.1:0-3533 GCA_036376095.1 Chryseolinea sp. | reverse complement strand
TAACATAGTCATAATCGTCTCAAATCACTTTCAGCTATGTACGTCGAACGAAATGAATTTCAACTGAAGTTCGGAGGTGCCAGGGAAGCTCTTCCGATGTGGAAGGAATATCTTACCAAAGTTCACGGTCGGGACAAGAATATTCATTGTCGGTTGCTAACGGATGTTTCGGGGCCGGGTTATCTGATCATCCTTGAGATCGAATACGAAACATTTGCGGAAGCGGAGCCGTCGATATGCAAGCTAACGCACCAGGAAGACTGGAAAGAGTTCTATTCGAAGTTTATTCCTCTGTGCGAAAGTTCAAAACGAACGTATTATAAGCTTCATTCTTTTTTCTGATCCGTCATTATGAAAGAATAATCTGCGCAAATCCCCGAGTCTCGGTGGTGTCTTTTGATCTGCGGGGATCAGCGGGAAAACATCGTTCCGCACCTGGAATTTTTATAATTTTATAGTATGTCGAAAGCACCAGGTGGTTGGAGTTCAATTAACTACACCTTCAAGGTAGCAGGGGAAGTCGGGGTAAACAACTTTGTTCAGTCTATCCGCTCTAAGAATACGTGTAAAGTCTGCGCGTATGGCATGGGTGGCCAACGAGGTGGCATGGTGAATGAGTTTGGAGAAGGCCTGGAGATATGCAAAAAAAGTATTCAGGCTCAACTGACGGATATTCAGCCCGAAATTGCAGCAGATTTTTTTAAGACGTCATCTATCCATCAGCTAAAGCAATTGAAGTCGCGTGAACTTGAACGCCTTGGCCGTCTTAACTACCCGCTGTACAAAGATCAGCATGCTACGCACTATAAGGTGATCGATTGGGATGAAGCATTGTCAAAAATCATCAAGGCTTTTAAAGGAACTGATCCGTATCGATCCTTCTTTTATGCGTCCGGAAGATCATCAAATGAAGCTGCTTTTATTCTTCATTTATTTGCGAGGCTCTATGGAACAAACAACGTAAACAACTGCTCATATTATTGTCACCAGGCTTCCGGAGTCGGGATCGGTGGAATGTTGGGTTCTGGTACAGCTACGGTGCAGCTCGAAGACCTGAAGGCAAGTGATATGATCTTTGTTATTGGAGCAAACCCGTCGTCCAATCATCCACGGTTCCTAACTGAATTAGTGCATTGCCGGAAACGGGGAGGAAAAGTAATAATAATAAATCCTGCCCTGGAGCCCGGACTTGTTCGGTTTATTATTCCAAGCAGCATGACCTCCATGGTTGGAGGTGGTTCCTCCATAGCGTCAGCATATATTCAACCTAATATCGGCGGAGATGTTGCCCTGATGAAAGGGATTGCCAAGGTTGTTTTAGAAAAACGTGCCGAGGACAAGGATTTCTTACGCAATCATACACACAGCTTTGAGGCTTTTAAGCAAGACATTGAAGCTACGTCATGGCAGGAAATCGAAGAAAGCTCAGGTGTAGATCAGGCAGAGATTGTGGGGGTTGCCAACTGGTATTGCGAAGCAAAGAATGTTGTTTTCACGTGGGCTATGGGAATAACTCACCATGTCCATGGAGTTGATAACGTAGAGAGTATCGTGAACCTGGCACTGTTGCGCGGGATGGTGGGCAAGCCCAATGCCGGACTTCTTCCTCTCCGCGGTCATAGTAATGTTCAGGGAATCGGATCGATGGGGGTATCGCCACAACTAAAGGAAAATGTTTTCAATAGTATCCAGGACAAGCTTGGTATTACTTTACCTCAGTCCCCCGGTTGGGACACCATGTCTTGTATAAAGGCTGCGTATGAACATAGAGTTGACCTTGCCTTTATGCTTGGCGGAAATCTATACGGCTCCAACCCGGACCAACACTATACAGAGAATGCTCTTGATAATATTCCATTCAAGATTTTTTTAAGCACAACTTTGAATCAAGGGCATTTATTTGGGAGCAGAGGCGAAGCAATTATACTTCCTGTTGCTGCGCGGGATGAAGAAAGACAATCGACTACACAAGAGTCCATGTTTAATTTTGTGAGGCTGAGTGATGGAGGAATTGTTCGTTTGAGTAATGTCCGGTCAGAAACCGAGATCATCACTGATATTGCCATAGGCGTACTGGAAGAAAAGCAGATAAGTTTTAAAAAATTCAGGGATCACCAGAACATACGGTCTGCCATTGCAGCAACTATACCGGGCTTTGAAAAAATAGGATCCCTGGGCGAGACCAAGGAGGAGTTTCAAATTGAGGGCAGGACTCTTCATGAGCCGCTGTTCAAAACCGCGGATGCAAAGGCGACGATGAAAGTTGTTCCTATTCCTCCTCTTCAAGGCAGATCGGCGAGCAAGAAGCAGTTCAGACTGATGTCGGTGCGCAGTGAAGGTCAATTCAATTCGATCGTTTATGAAGAGCAAGACGTCTGGCGTGGCCAGCAGGAACGTTGGGTTGTTCTGATGAACCCCGAAGATATGCGGTCACTCGGTCTGCGCGAAAATGACTTTGTATCCTTGAAAAGCGAGACAGGTATAATGAGCAATGTCAAGGTGCGTTCTTTTACCATCAAACGCGGAAATGTGGCAGGCTACTATCCGGAAACAAATGTCTTGATCTCGACGGCAACCGATAAGCGGAGTCTGACACCGTCATTTAAGAATACGCTCGTGGAGATTGAGTGAATCTTTTTAATCCGTGAATAAAAAAAGAATCTAAAACAATCCTCCTTTTCTCCTCGATGTTCTTCGTGGCGTTTTCCCAAACAACACGCCAAACACCCCACGAACCAACTCCCGCCCTACTTGCTTTGCCACCGGCGATGAGATCACTTCCTCAAAGGTGGACTTTTCCTTCCTTCCTGATTCTGATTGCTGCTTTTCCTCCTTGATTTCCTCTGCCTCCTTTTGCTGCTGTTTCATCCGTTCGCCCAGCATCTCAAAAGCACTCTGCGGATCAACGGCTTCCCTATACTTTCTGTAAAGCTCCGATGATGAAAGCAGGCCTTGATACTCCTGCTCGCTTAGGGGCCCCATGACCGAGGCTGGCGGCGCGAGATGAGTAACGACCGTCTCAGTGGGAATTCCCTTTTCATTTAACACGGTAATAAACGCCTGACCTGTTCCCAACTGCGTGAACTGCTTCTCCATCTCGTAAAATTCGCTGCTGGGAAATGTTTTCACGGTTTCCCTTAACGCCTTCACGTCATTTGGTGTAAACGCCCGTATCACATGATGAACCCG
The DNA here is from genome assembly GCA_036376095.1 of Chryseolinea sp. Classification (GTDB taxonomy): domain Bacteria; phylum Bacteroidota; class Bacteroidia; order Cytophagales; family Cyclobacteriaceae; genus Chryseolinea. Next base: position 344 of record DASVBA010000717.1, on the reverse strand, counting down.
GTTCCCCAGCTGTGACAACACCGTAGCAGGAACATCCTGCGTAAGCTGTGTACAGAAAAATACTCCGACACCCTTTGATCGAATCAGGCGGATCACCTGTTCGATCTGATCCATAAACACTTTGGGAGCATCCTTAAACAACAAATGAGCTTCGTCCAGGAAAAACACCAGCTTGGGTTTGTCAAGATCTCCCGCTTCGGGAAGACTCTGATAGATCTCCGCCAGCAACGCAAGCATAAAGGTGGAGAAGATCGCCGGCTGATTTTGTATGTCCGAAACGTTGAGCAAGCTGATAACTCCACGGCCATCCACTTTTTCAAATAGATCATCGATATCAAAGGACG
>DASVBA010000711.1:0-4229 GCA_036376095.1 Chryseolinea sp. | reverse complement strand
AAAGTATGCGCTTGTCATCCCCACTTTCCCAATACGTCACACCGCGTAATATCCCTCCACCTTCGGCACCGTTGAATGGATCAAAGGACCATTTCAATTGGCCAGTGCTGGCTTCAATGGCGTACAACCTGTGACGCGCCGAGGTAGCATACATCACATTGTCTATTATAATCGGATTGCATTCATTGTTCCCAAACCGCGTTCCCCTGGCGTCATTTGGATGGAAAGTCCATGCTACTTTTAGCTGACTTACATTGTCCTTATTAACTTCGGTCAAGGGGGAGTAACTGGTGCTCCTGGCATCGGCCTTGTAAACGCTCCACGTCCTGAGTTTATCCTCAACAGGCTGACATGCGTAACTCAGTACGACAAACAATCCAATAAAATGACTTCTTTTTACCATATCGGTTTCGACAAACGATTTCGCATAATGAATTTTTAATATAACAATTTTATACGCTGCGCAAACGACAAAATAGACCGGTGGTGAATAATGGAAAATCAAAGAATGACATGCATCATTGGTACAATTGATCTGCAATCGCTTCAAGTTTTTATTTAGTTTTGCCGCATGAATTTTAGTGTTCTTGAAAGGGAATTTGAAGGTGAATTCTATACAGATGAAACAACCCGGCGGTTGTATGCCACCGATGCATCAGCTTACAGGGAAGTCCCTGTCGCGGTCGCAGTTCCCAGGAACGAAAAAGACATAGAGAGGCTGATCAGATTTGCGCAAGAAAACAAAACATCAATTGTACCCAGAACCGGAGGCACTTCATTAGCCGGCCAGGTGGTTGGTGGCGGGATCGTCGTCGACGTATCAAAAAATTTCAACAGAATAATAGAGATAAATGCCAAGGAGGGATGGGCTATCGTTGAACCAGGTATTGTTCGCGATGATCTCAACAAGCACCTTAAGCCGCACGGATATTTTTTTGCTCCGGAAACTTCCACGGCGAACCGTGCCATGATCGGCGGAATGATAGGCAATAACAGCTGCGGATCCAACTCCGTTGTCTATGGGAGCGTACGGGAACATTTGTTGGAAGTAGATACAATTTTGTCCGATGGCAGCAGAGCGAAGTTTGGACCAAAAACCGAGCTCGAGATTTCTGAAATCATAAAAAATGATGTGACGCTGGAGTCGAGGGTCTATAAGTACGTTCACGAAGTTCTGTCAGATGGTGAAAACATAAAGGAGATAGAGAAAGAGTTTCCGAAGCGATCCATCGTCCGGCGAAATACGGGTTACGCGATTGATATGTTGTGCAGAATGCGGCCGTTCAGCCCAGACGGCGAACTATTTAATTTCTGCAGTCTTATTGCAGGATCCGAAGGGACGCTTGCATTCGTGCTCTCTGCAAAAATCAAGCTGACCCCGCTAACGCCCCCGCATAAGAAGCTGGTCTGTATTCACTGTCATAGTATAGACGAATCGTTGCGGGCCAACCTCGTTGCGTTAAAGTATAGTCCTTCAGCTGTGGAACTGATCGATCACTACGTATTTGAAGCCACAAAACGAAACCGGACGCAGATCAAGAACAGATTTTTTATTGAAGGCGATCCAAAAGCTATTCTTGTTGCTGAACTGACCCGAACGTCTCCTGACCAACTCGATGCCGATGTCACTACTCTCATTACTGATCTGAAAAGTCAACGACTCGGTTATTCGTATCCCGTTGTAGCAGGCGAGGACATTAAAAAAGTATGGGACCTTAGAAAGGCGGGCCTGGGACTTCTTTCAAATGTACCTGGGGACGAAAAACCTGTTCCCGTTATTGAGGATACCGCCGTCGATGTAAACGACTTGCCTGCTTACATTGCGGATATGAACGTGTTGCTTAAACAACACGGCTTGTATAGCGTGCATTATGCGCATGCGGGATCAGGGGAAATCCATCTTCGACCTATACTGGACTTAAAGACGTCCTCTGGCGTGAAATTATTCCGCGTGATGGCAGAGGAGACGGCAAAGCTCGTAAAGAAGTATGATGGTTCATTATCCGGTGAACATGGCGATGGTCGCTTGCGTGGTGAGTTCATTCCGCAAATGATCGGACCTCGGAACTATCAACTTATCAAGGACCTGAAAAAAGTTTGGGATCCCAACAATGTCTTCAACCCGGGCAAGATCGTTGGTACTCCGCCAATGGATACGAACCTTCGATATGAACGCGACCAGGAGACGAAGTCATTCGAGACGATCCTCGACTTTTCCGACACATTGGGTATCGTGCGTGCTGCCGAACAATGCAACGGCTCCGGTGATTGCCGGAAGACGGAACTAAGCGGAGGCACCATGTGCCCGAGTTACATGGCTACCCGTAATGAAAAGGATACCACCCGCGCAAGAGCGAATATCCTGAGGGAAATGCTTCGAAGCTCCAAACAACAAAATCCGTTTGCTCACGAGGAAATAAAAGATGTAATGGACCTTTGTCTCAGTTGCAAGGGATGTAAGTCAGAGTGTCCTTCCAATGTGGACATGGGAAAATTGAAGCAAGAGTGGCAGTATCAATATTACAAGGAAAAAGGAATACCCTTCCGAAGCAGGATCATCGGCAATTTTGCTCTCGGAATGAAGCTGGCTTCGTTGATGCCATGGGGATACCGTGCTGTCTTTGGGAATCGCTTAACCGCAGGGTTGGCAAAATCCATTATTGGTTTTGCCCGGGATCGAAGTATGCCGAAGCTGTCGAAAATAAGCTGGCAGAAATGGTACAGGACGAAATTTAGTCCGACGGCAAAACGTCCGATCAAAACGGTCTATTTGTTCGTGGACGAATTGTTAAACTATAACGAAGCCGAAATTGGAATTGCAACGGTTACGCTGCTTGATCGATTAGGCTATGGAATCAAAGTTCTGGAGCACAAGGAATCCGGGCGCAGTTTTCTCTCGAAAGGGTTGCTTGAAGAGGCGCGATCTCTTGCTAAGGCAAACGTTTCACTTTTCAAGGACGTAATCACATTCGATTCACCGTTGGTAGGAGTGGAGCCTTCTGCTATCCTCACGTTCCGCGATGAATACCCCGATCTTTTGAGGGATGAGGAAAAAGAAAGCGCCAAACGCATTGCAGCGAACACATTCATGATCGAAGAATTCCTGGCTGCTGAATTAGAAGCGGGGAACATCGACGTTAGCCGATTCGGTGAACACAAAAGGCTGATCAAACTTCACGGCCATTGCCAACAAAAGGCACTGTCGTCCTTAACACCTACAAAAAAGATACTCACCCGTCTTGGAAACAACGAGGTACATATTATTCCCTCAGGGTGCTGTGGCATGGCGGGGTCCTTTGGTTATGAAAAAGAACACTATGATCTTTCAATGAAGATTGGTGAACTGGTTTTGTTTCCGGCGATAAGGAAACAAGGCGAGGAGGTGATCATTGCTGCCCCGGGAACAAGTTGCAGGCACCAGATCAAGGATGGCACTCGCCGCATTGCCCTTCACCCTGTTGAAATCCTTTTGAATATGCTATCCTGATACACTATTCATCGCGAAGGGCATCAACCGGGTTAGCCACCGCGGCTTTGTACGATCTAATGCCGACCGTTAGAATGACTACTGCAAATGTGACCGCCACGCCCAGCAGATAGGTTGGCGCTCCGGGACTGATCCGGTAGGTGAAATTGTGTAGCCACTGTTGCATGAAATAGTACGATACAGGTACGGCTATCACGAAGGAAACCAGTATAAGCAGTGTGAATTCCTTCGAAAACAGAATTAATACCTGGCCTACAGAAGCGCCTAACGTCTTCCGGATGCCGACTTCTTTGGTTCGTCTCCGTGCCATAAACGAAACCAGTCCAAAAAGCCCGATACACCCGATAAAGATTGCAACACCGGCAAATAGCCCGATCAAATATGAAGTTCTTCTTTCACCATCGTAAAAGTGCGCGATAGTATCATCGAGAAAAGTGTACTCAAAGACGTACTTAGGATAAACATCTTCCCACACTTGCCTTACCAACTCAATGGTCTCCAGAATTTTTGATGATTCTATTCGTACTGCTCCCCTGTAGTATGCGGTTGTTCCACTCAGGATAATCATCGGACTAAGGCTTGCATGGAGCGGGAGTGCATTGAAGTCTTTGATAACCCCGGTCACCAACGCTTTATTACCCCAAATATCGATAGGAGTGCCGATTGCGTCAGCTGCGTTCCCGAATCCCAAGGCTTTGGCTAATGATTCGTTAATAAGGAACCTGTTTGCGGTATCGCTTTC
>DASVBA010000706.1:0-3817 GCA_036376095.1 Chryseolinea sp. | reverse complement strand
GAAGGACTTACTTGAATGGCGAACGGAAGTATACTTCAAATGAGAAAACAAGGCCCGATGTTCTTACCCCCGTGCATTCACCGGGTAGGCGGGTGTTGATATTGGTTCGATAGCCACCGAATACTTCAGCTCCAAAGAATTTTGTGATTTGTTTGTTGTAAGTAACGCCCAAATCAAGCTCTGTTCTTCTGAATGCATAGTCGGCGTTCGTGCCGTTGATCCAGTAGGCTCTCGTAAGTACTTCAGCCTTCAGATAAAGGATATCGGTAGGCGACAAATTATGGCGCCATGCTATTTTGCGGGGAAGGCTGATTTCTATACCAGACTTTTGCGAAAAATTGTAGTTGAATACAATGACCGGGAAAGCGATGATGCGGCCAAAGCTTCGGTTCGCCATGAATCCGAAACCAACCTCTTTGTCAAGAGATTTCTTTCGAAGGAATACACTTGAAAAAGTAAAGTTGATCGGTACGTTCTCGTGGCGATCGTGGAGGTTACCACTTTGATTGAGGTTGAAGTTCATCACAAGAAAAGCAGCGCTGTCGACTTTCACATAAGAGCGAATGTCCATTCCGAATGATCGCAGGTTCCAATGGTTCAACGCCTCAAGCGGGTTCTCCCCGTTATCCCTGAATTCGAGCTGCTCCACCCGGTATTGAGGGCCCAGCATGACGGCATAGTTGTCTTTATAGATAACGGGTATCCAGGCTTTTATAAAAATGTCTTCTTGCTTGTATCTCTTGGCCGGGGTGTTGAATGATCTGTAAATCCGGCCCGGGGCCTGTGTGTTCTGAATGGTGATCCACTTGGAAGGAGCCATGCCTGACAGGCCAGGCTTCACTCTCTGACAAAGGGCAACGCTGCCGCTGGATAATAACACCGCGAGTACTACTCCGGTTAAAGCTAATTGTCTCCTGGGAAATACAACCATTTTTAACAAGCACTTATAACAAGTCTAAGGTAACGAGGCCTGAAAAAAGAAATAGACTTATTTAGTAGAGTAACTTAATAGCGTAGGATTTGATAAAACAATGCAAGATAAGATACTGGCGCCATCTTACCTATAAGTCCGTGACTATAAATTGTTTGAGTTACCCTCTACCTTCCAAATTAAGGACGGCCAACCCAATTTTGGTGAGTTTCCGCCCAATTTTGAAGAATATACGAGTTGCGAAGCATAAATTGATTGGATATATTCTCAACTATTTTGCCTTTTGGCGAAACTGGGACCAGGGCTCTCATTAAATATGTATGAAAAGAATTCGGTTAATTCCATACTTCACTGTCATCCTTGTTCTGGCCTTTGCCTGTGCGACTTACAAGAAGCAATACTCGAAGAGCGGTCGTGATTGGGAAGGCGAGCCCGCGATGCCCTCAAGCGGCCTAAGCCATACGATGTACTTGGTGGGCGATGCCGGAAACTCAATGCCTGGCGGAAGCACGGCCGTTCTGAAATACCTGAAATCGAAGCTGCCAGCGGAATCTGAGAATAGTTCTATCCTGTTTCTTGGCGATAATATTTACGAGAGTGGGATGCCTCCCTCTGAGGATGTCTCGAAGCGCGAGATCGCAGAGCATCGCATCACTGAGCAACTGGCCATACTCGATGACTTTAAGGGACGGCCCATCTTTTTGCCGGGCAATCATGACTGGCGCGGATGGGGACAAAAGGGACTGAGGAGACAGGAAAAATTTATCGAGTCGTATCTGAACGAAAAGCGTGGTGTTGAAGACAAGGATGAATGGGAAAACTATTTTCTTCCCGATGACGGATGCTCCGGCCCCGAGGTCGTCGAGCTAAACGAGGAGGTTGTCGTGCTGGTGGTAGACTCGCAATGGTGGCTGGAAGATTCTGATGAAGAACCCAAGATAAACGACGAGTGTGAAGCGAGGAACAGGGCCAGTTTCAAGTTTATTTTTGAAAATGTGGTGAGGAAGTACAAGAATCAGAATGTCGTGATCGCGATGCACCATCCGCTTTACACGTACGGGCCACACGGTGGTAGGTTTACGGTTAAGCAACACATCTTTCCACTGACCGATATCGATTCAAATTTGTGGATACCGCTTCCGGGAATTGGAACCGCCGCAGCTTTTTTTCGGGGAAGCGTTGGATCCCGGCAGGACGTTGCTCACCAGGAGTACAAGGATTTTAGAAGTGCTGTGCTCGCCGGGGCAAAAAAGAACGGCTCCTTCATTTTCGCAAGCGGTCATGAACATGCACTGGAATATATCGAGAATGAGGGGCAACGATTTATTGTCAGTGGAAGCGGTTCCAAGAATAGTCCTGTGCTGTTGGGTAAGGGAGGAGTTTTCGGGTCTGGCGCCGCCGGATACAGCACTATAAATTTTTTTAAAGGTGGTGAAGCGTGGGCGCAGTTTTGGCAGGTGAACACGGAAGGAACTGAGGCAACGCTGGTATTTCAAAGAAAAATAAAAGATAAGCTTCCCTTATCAACGGAAACGGTAGCAACGGAATTTCCGGAGTATGATCTGCATAAGGATACCGTTGTACGCTCGGTGACAAAAACAAAAGTGGAGCCGGTTGGTGGAATGCATAAATTTTTGTTTGGTGCTCACCATCGGGATCTGTATTTGGAAAAGTATTCATTCCCCACACTTGATCTAACAACCTTTAAGGGAGGGGTGACACCCATCAAGCAGGGTGGAGGGAATCAAACAAACTCCTTGCGGGTCCGTGATGCGAAAGGCAGGGATTACACGTTACGGGGAATGACTAAAGATGCCAGCAGGTTTCTACCCTATCCATTCAATAAAATGGTGGCGGCAAAATTTCTTGTGGAAGATAATTTTCTCGCAACCCTGCCTTTTGCGCCACTTACTGTGCCTCACCTGGCGGATGCCATTAACGTATATCACACCAATCCAAAGATCTACTACATTCCGCCCCAGCCTGGACTCGGCATTTACAACAGGATTTTCGGAGGCAGTGTTCACCTGGTAGAAGAAAGACCCGCAGGTAAAAAATGGAAGGACGCGCCCTTCTTCGGATCACCAAATGAAATTGTCAGCACGCCCGACGTAACGGACGCTATTTTAAAAGACAACAAGAACAGGGTCGATGAGGAATGGGCTCTTCGAACCAGGTTGCTGGATTTCATTATCGGTGATTGGGACCGTCACGACGATCAATGGACCTGGGCTGTAATTAATCAGGACGACGATCAAAAGCTGTACCGGCCTATTCCCCGCGACCGTGATCAGGCATTTTCCAAATACGATGGACTAGCCCCAACGTTGGCGAGACAAACACTTCCATTTCTGCGCCAACTGCAGGTATACGGCCCCGAAGTTTACAGTATGAAATGGACTACCTGGAGTGCGCGGCTTTTTGATCGGACATTCCTCAATGGATTGAGTTGGTCGCAATGGGAAGCACAAGTAAAATTTATCCAGGAGCGCCTGACGGATGAAGTGATTGAAAGTGCTTTCGTGGATTGGCCGGAGAAAGCTCGCGAAATGACAGCGGGTGAACTTATCGCAAGTATAAAAGTTCGACGGGATGACCTTATGAAAATGGCGAGGGCGCACTACGAATTTGTGGGCAAGTCTGTGGAGGTCATCGGCACAGAAGATCAGGAGCGTTTCGAAGTTGAACGCCTTGATGACGGGCACACGAAGGTCACGGTATACGAGATATCTAAGAAAGGAAGAGTAAAGCACCAGACCTATCAAAGAACCTTTGAAAACGATGTCACGAAATCGCTTGAGATCTACGGGAACGGCGATGGCGATGAGTTTGTCGTGAGAGGGAGTGTCAGGAAAGGGATAACGGTAAGGCTGATCGGCGGACTTG
>DASVBA010000697.1:0-8168 GCA_036376095.1 Chryseolinea sp. | reverse complement strand
GAGGTCTCTTAAAAAAGCTGCTACGACGCTGTCATTGGTAGCGCTTGCTTCATTTTCATACAACAGCGCATATGGAATTTGTTTGCAAACGATCAGACAATCGGTGGATTGTCACGCGAAGGATCTGCCGGTGGATGCTTTTACTTCGTCCAGTAATCAATAACCGTGACCTTATCAAGATGTGGTCCCAGCACATCAACGAATGCTTTATGTTCCGGGTGAACAAGGTAGTCGTCGCGGTCTTTCTCACTTGAAAACGTCACAAAAAAACAATGCGTCAGGCCCTGATTAAGATTTTCGGGACTGTTATTGGTTCCCCACTCGAAGTCTTTTATCAGTTTTATCTTGTGCGCTAATCCGGCAAATGCTTCTTCCACCCTTTTGATGTCGTCGGGTTTCGACGTGTCCTTAAATTTAAAAAGTACTACATGACGGAGCGCCTTTGCCTCGGTCTTCTGCTGTGCATTTGCTGTCGTGATCATTGTAATTAGAAAAAAACTGACGATGATAATTCTTAACATATTTGTTTGTTTAAGCCGATGGTTGACGAAATCAATTTTCAGATATAATAAGGGGTGAAATGCATTTTCATGTGCGATCTAGTAACCCCATCTTTTCATTACTTCAAGATCTTCTTTTACTGATTCAATTGGGGTCTTGCCCTGGTACGCTTCCTGCTCAATGATGAAGTGTTTGGTTCCACCTGATTTCTTGCCGAGGTCAATCACCTCTTTAACGTTGACTATGCCTTTCCCGAGCACGGTACTTTCATACTCATGATTCTGTGCGTTACCTGAACTCTTTATTTCGTCCTTCACGTGCATAGACTGAAATCTGCCCGGATACTGACGCACTATGTCGATCGCCTTTGCGCCGCCATTATACAAGTTACCAATGTCCAACTGCTGAATCACAAGATCCGGATCCGTATTCTGCAACATGATATCATAGACAGATTTCCCGTCAAGCATTACGCTGAATTCGAAATCATGATTGTGGTATCCGAATTTCATACCGGACTTCTTACACAGCTCACCTGATTTATTGAATACATCCATATAACGCTTAAGATCATCCGCGGTGGTTCGCAGCGTTTCATCCAGCCATGGGCTGATGACGTACTCCTGACCAACCACGGCCGCATCCTCTACAGTGAATTTCCAGAGTTCAGTAAAGTCCTTTTTGGAATCGTCCCAATGAGGCTTACCCATCACGGTGTGGCCACTGGGCATTTTCAGTCCAAGGTCATCCAATACTTTCTTGAAATCCTTTGCTGTATGTCCATAGAACTTCCGATCCACGTAATTGGCGTGTTCTACGTGCTTGTAACCCATGGCCGCCAATTGCTTCAGCGTTCCAAGCGGATCTTTTTTCATTTCGTCACGAACCGAATACAATTGCAGCCCCGTCAGTTGTTTGGCAGGTTTTGCTGCTAATAGTGAATTCGCGATCACACTGCTTCCGAGTAATGTAAAAGCGCCTTTTTTTATAAAGTCCCTTCTGGATGTGTTCATTGGAATTATTTTGCGGATAGAATTATTTCGGCCAAAGATAAAAACATTTAAGACCCGCAGGCTAACCTTTGGTCACAATCTCATAAGCCTCCTTGTAATGTTTGATAAGGTGGGTCCAATCGAAAATATAGGAGTTGTTTTCTACATTGTTCCGTTGCATGATCCTTTCGCGCATGGATTGCATGAGGAATCCATACATTACGTTGGCAAGCTGGTTAGCCGACCAATCGAATGTTCTCTTTCCACGCTCAATCACGAACAATCCGAATTTTTCGTGATCCTGAATATGGTGCAGTATATAATCACCAAATCCTGACAGGTCGCTGGTTACGGACGGAATACCACTAGCCATGCATTCGAGCGGTGTATAACCCCACGGCTCATAATAACTTGGAAATACTCCTAAGTGACAGCCGCGTACGAATTGATTATAGTCCATACCAAATAGCGGACTGCTTGTGGTGATGAAGTCAGGATGGTACACGATCTTAACAGGATCATCGGCATTGTTCACAAGCTTCTTAGCGTGAAGGGCTTTCAATATTTCATCGCCATCTTCATTAACGAGCCGATGCGTGATTATTGATGGATTCTTTTTGGTTTTCCATGCCTGCAACGTTCGACGATAACGCAATTTCCAATACTCGTCGACGTATGAATTAAGATCGGGAAGGTGATTATCGTCCCTCACCGTGCTTTCATAGAACAGATGCTTTCCCACTTGTTGCTGTATGGCTTCCGTTGTTTGAAATAACTCCTGCATCATCGCCTTTGACTGCAGCACTTCGGGGTGAATGTTGTGAAAGTCCCGCTTGGTTACAAAAAACATGACGACAGTAATATCAGTCTTTTCTTTTATCAGCCGGCTATTCAGCCGATGCAACGCTTCGATGGTAAGATCGAACCCCTTGTTCCGGAACTCATAACGTCCGGAAGTAAAAAAGTAAAGTGTCTTGTTGAGATCGAATGGAAATGATTGAAAGAAATGGGCCATTATAAAACGGTGAATTTCCTCCTTGTACATCACATGCTGATTCTGAAATTCATGCAACGCTTCGAATCTTTGTATGTTTAAGCCGTTTGGTAATACAATCTCAGGTTTCCTCTTCAAAAGGTGCTTGCACTCCCTTGCGGTAACTTCACTTACGGTACTTAAAACGTCAGCCTTTTGTGAACAAGTGAACTCTATTCGGGCTTCTGTTTCAATTCCGAATTTTTTCGCCTCATCTTCCCATTTGAAAAACGGAAGATGCGCATAGAATAGCGGTGAATTGATTGCGAGGTGCCTGCCAAGCTGTGTCGCGTGCGTTGTAAATACCGTTTTAACAGGCATTGCCTCCCTTTTAATATCCAGGATTGGCAGTCCAGCCATCCATTCATGGAAATGCGCTATGATAGGATGTTCCTTGTCAACAAGTTTTACCAGCTCATCAAAGAAAAGTTTTGTAAGGTACCCGAATGAAACTATCTGACTGATGAGTCCGTGGTTTGCGGGCGTGCTTATGCCGTGATTCTTCCACAATAGATATTTGACAACGCTCAATGATTTATCCTGAACAGCGTTTGGATTTAGCAGGACAACCCGAGGTTTTCCCGTAATCAGCCATTCGGCATAGTGCACATCGAATCCTTTCTTTCGAAGGATAGCAGCTGCCTGTCCGAATATATCTTCAGAATCGTCTAATGGTTCCAGCTCTGCCTGAATGTTCCTGCTTAGGTATGGTCCCACCATACAATAAGGTCCATTTGCGTGCTGTACCATACACGGCGCTTTTGATCGAATGACCGTGTAAATTCCTCCTACCTGGTTGCAAACTTCCCATGCCACTTCCACGATGCAGGAAGGTGGAAACTGGTCTTTAATCTCTGTGGTACGTTTTGACATCTTCGTGAGCCAGAATGACCGTTTTATGTAACTAAATCTATCAATTAAATGTCAAAATTTCTGAAATTCATCAGGTCATTTCATTGGATTGCCTTTTGATCACATAGATGCTAGGCAACAATCACTACCATGAACTTTGAAAAATTTACTATCAAATCTCAGGAGGCATTGCAAAAGTCTGCGGAGATCGCAATGGGCATGCAGCAGCAGGCTATTGAGCCGGGACACCTCTTGAAAGCCATTCTCGAGACAGACGAAAATGTTTCCAGTTATCTCTTCAAAAAGTTGAACGTTAATGGAACTATTCTGGACAACAAGCTTCAGGATCTTCTCAAGAGCTATCCTCATGTATCTGGTCAGCAGCCCTACTTATCTTCCGCCAGCAACAGCGTGCTTCAGCATGCTGAAAAGGAACTTCGGGAGTTTAAAGATGAATTCATAGCGATAGAGCACCTTTTGCTCTCGCTGTTAGCGTCGAAGGATAAAGTGAGCGCTTTATTAAAGGATGCTGGTTTTGAACGCCCCGCGTTGATCAAAGCTATCAAAGAGCTTCGCGGCGGTTCGAAGGTAACTGATCAAAATGCCGAATCGAAGTACAAATCCCTTGAAAGATATTCCAAGAACCTGAATGAGCTTGCCAAACAAGGTAAGATCGACCCCGTGATCGGTCGTGACGAAGAGATAAGGCGCGTTTTGCAGATCCTTTCAAGGAGGACGAAGAACAATCCGATACTTCTCGGAGAACCTGGCGTAGGTAAGACGGCCATTGTTGAAGGTATGGCGCAGCGGATAGTAGACGGGGACGTCCCGGAAAATCTCAAGACCAAAGTGCTTATTTCTCTGGATATGGGATTGCTTGTTGCCGGTGCGAAATACAAAGGGGAATTTGAAGAACGCCTTAAGGCTGTAATTAAAGAAGTAACCGATTCAAATGGCGAGATCATCTTGTTTATTGACGAGATCCATACATTGATCGGCGCAGGCGGCGGAGGTGAAGGAGCCATGGATGCTGCCAACCTGCTAAAGCCGGCACTGGCTCGCGGTGAGCTTCATGCCATCGGCGCAACCACACTGAAGGAATATCAAAAATACATCGAAAAGGACAAGGCATTGGAGCGCCGTTTCCAGTCCGTGATGGTGAACGAGCCGTCCGTGGAAGACTCGATATCTATACTTCGGGGTATCAAAGACAAATATGAATTACATCATGGCGTGCGAATAAAGGACGATGCTGTAATTGCATCTGTTGAGTTGTCGGACCGTTACATCACCGATCGTTTTCTCCCTGACAAAGCGATAGACCTGATGGATGAGGCCGCTTCCAAACTAAGGCTTGAAATGGACTCGTTGCCGGAAGAGCTGGATGAATTAAATCGAAGGATCATGCAGCTGGAGATCGAACGCGAGGCAATCCGTCGGGAAAAAGACAAGGAGAAAGAAAGCATACTAAGCAAAGATATTGCTGAGTTATCGGAAGCGCGAAACTCTCTGAAAGCAAAATGGGAAAGTGAAAAGGAAATCGTTCACGGTATTCAAAAGGAAAAAGAAAATATTGACAAGCTAAAATTCGAAGCCGAGCAAGCCGAAAAAGCCGGAGACTATGGCAAAGTAGCCGAGATCAGGTACGGCAAAATAACAGAAGCCGAGAAACGACTTGACGCTTTCAAAAATAAAATGACTCAAATGCAGGGCGAGAAAACCTTGCTGAAGGAAGAAGTAGACAGCGAAGACATTGCTGAAGTTGTTGCCAAGTGGACGGGAATTCCTGTGTCACGAATGTTACAAAGCGAGCGGGAAAAGCTGTTACACCTTGAAGACGAGCTTGGAAAACGCGTCGCCGGGCAAGGTGAAGCGATCCAGGCGCTGAGTGATGCAGTACGAAGAAGTCGCGCGGGTCTGCAGGATCCTAAACGACCGATCGGCTCTTTCATCTTTATGGGTACAACCGGCGTCGGTAAAACAGAATTGTCAAAAGCGTTGGCAGACTACCTGTTCAATGATGAAACAGCCATGGTGCGCATCGACATGAGTGAGTACCAGGAACGGCATAGTGTCAGCAGGCTGATAGGTGCGCCTCCTGGATACGTTGGATACGATGAGGGTGGTCAGCTGACTGAAGCTGTAAGAAGAAAGCCGTACTCCGTTGTGTTATTGGACGAAATTGAAAAAGCGCATCCCGACGTATTCAATATTTTGTTGCAGGTACTTGATGATGGAAGATTGACCGACAACAAGGGCCGGATTGCCAACTTCAAGAATACCATTATCATCATGACGACGAACATTGGATCTCATTTGATCCAGGAGAACTTCGAGAAGATCAATGATGAAAATTATTTTGAAGTTATCGAAAGTACGAAAGAAGAAGTGCTGACGTTATTGAGGAAGACGGTGCGGCCGGAGTTTGTGAACAGGATTGATGAGATTATAATGTTCCGTCCGTTAAGTCATAAGGACATCCGCAAAATAGTGGATATACAGGTTGACCTGGTCCGCAAGCGTCTCGCGCAAGCCGGCGTTAAGATCGAAGTATCTGACCAGGCGCGCAACCGCCTTGCAAACTTAGGGTTCGACCCGCAATTCGGGGCACGACCTTTGAAGCGTGTAATGCAGCGGGAAATTCTTAATGAACTTTCAAAGCAGATCCTGGCTGGAAAAATTCACAAGGAGTCTGTCATATATGTTGACCTCAGGAACGAAATAGATTTTGTTTTTGAGAACCTTGAAGAGGCAGAAGTTGTTTAATAATTGGTTTAAGGATTGGTGATTCCGCTGACAACAGCGGATGTGTTGGATGAGGGGTTTGGTTTGAGGCCCCGGGGTGGTTCCCGGGGCCTTTTGTTTTTTTAACCCACCTCCGGCATCGATCAGTCTCTCAGATTTTCCAAAGCCGCCCTGTCTTTTATAAATCCCTCCCTAAAAAAAACCCACCGAACACCAATTACGAAAATATTCGTAAAATTTCTTGGAGAAAACGTGATGGATTAATAGACTTGTATTACGAAACAATTCGTATATGACAGGCAAATCCATAAAAACAACCGAAAAAGAGCTAGAAATCCTCCAGATTGTTTGGAGCAGGGATGCTGTTTCTGTTAAGGACGTTCATGAGGCGCTGGGAGGACATGATTCAAACGGGTACACCACCATCCTGAAAATGATGCAAATAATGCATGAAAAAGGGTTGGTGACACGCCAAAAACGAGGGAAGCTTCATCTCTATAAAGCCGTGCATTCACTGGAAAACACCCGGAAGCATCTCCTCGACAAAATGATCCAGACCGTTTTCCAGGGATCCGCCTCGCAGCTGGTGATGAGTGCATTGGGCACCAGTAAGTCTTCGAAAGAAGAGCTCAAACAAATAAAGGAGTACCTGGAAAAACTCGAAGGAGGTGAATCATGAATGTTACGCAGATTTTCTCGTCCCCATCAATCCATGCATTAGGTTGGAGTCTGGTGCACTCACTATGGCAAGGACTACTATCGATTATAATTGCTTTGGTAGTGCTTCGTTGTATTCCATCTAAATGGTCGTCGGCACGTTATGCCGTTGCAACGGTAACGTTACTGGTCATTTTCCTGACTTCTCTGGCTACATTCATTTACCTGAACGATTCCTTCGAGAAATATCCCGATGCATCGGCTACAACTGCGTATTATACATACCCCGTTGAAAATGCAGGCCAGAGAAACCCTTATTTCAGTGGGTTATTGCAGACGTTCACCTCAACACTTCAGGACTACCTTCCATTTATCGTCCTCAGCTGGGGCGTCGGAACACTGCTGTTCAGCTTCAGATTATTCGGCGGTTGGCTCACCATTAAGAGACTAAAGGCCTCCGCAATTGCTGTTGACGGACAATGGAATGAACGAATGGGATATCTTGCGCACAAGCTTGGCATCAGAGAAGTAGTGCTGCTTGGAGAATCAGCGATTGCACAGGCGCCAATTGTAATTGGATACTTCAAGCCAATGATCCTTATTCCTGTTGGAATGTTCAGCGGCCTTTCAACCGAACAACTTGAAACTATATTTATCCATGAACTGATTCACATCCGTCGCCGCGATTATTTAGTGAATCTTTTACAGTCGTTGCTGGAAGCCGTGTACTTTTTCAATCCTTTTGTATGGATAATTTCCGGAATCATCAAACGCGAACGTGAGCATTGCTGCGACGATGCCGTTATAGCCTTGCACGGAAACCCGTTGGCTTACGCACGCGCATTGACCGCTCTGGAAGAAGTAAGACTTTCAAGAGCCGGATTCGCTCTGTCGCTTGCAGAAAATAAAAATCAATTATTGAAACGCATCAAACGCATTATGGAAAAGTCGGTTAAACCC
This sequence comes from Chryseolinea sp., assembly GCA_036376095.1. GTDB lineage: Bacteria > Bacteroidota > Bacteroidia > Cytophagales > Cyclobacteriaceae > Chryseolinea. The sequence continues at coordinate 428 of DASVBA010000697.1, read as the reverse complement.
TATTCTTTGCGGGAACGAATAGTTCCTGCCATACTATTGATAACAGGATTACTATGCGCTTCCTGGCTAACTGTACAGTCAGGACGATCCGTCCAGGAAGAAAACAAACCATCAACTTCAGATCAACAGACGACGTCTTCAGACACTACTATAAGAATTGAGAAGTCAGGGCGTTACTATAAGAAGACTGTAACGACGATCGGAGAAGATGGTAAACCCCATGAAGAGGTGGTGGAAGAATTTGACGGGGATGAAGATCTGAGACCATTACTGGCACCGATGGACTTGGATATTACTATTCCGGCAATTGCTGCTTTTCCCCAGATAGAAATGATCGAGGCAATACCTCCGGTTGCCGATTTCAATTTCGATATGAACATTGCTTTGGATACCATCCCGTTCCCAGGGCCTCAGTTTGATCTCCATCA